>JANNVM010001039.1:0-1876 GCA_031414455.1 Verrucomicrobiota bacterium | reverse complement strand
CTGCGCCATAGATTTTGGTAGCGATGGTATGCAGCGAACGGCGCACGCCGCCGGACGGTTCATACAACATCGGAAGAGGCGGGGTCACGGTGGCTGCCGCGGCAGCGACGAGATCTGCGAGATCCCGGCACCCTTCCCCGCCCTGACCAAAGGCGTCCGCGGCGGCACACCACACGCCGCGGGAGGCGCACCACTCGTTGATCGCAGCGATTTCCGCATCGTCGTCAGTGGAGAAGCGGTTGATGGCGACGACCACGGGGCGTTGAAACAACGCCGCGCTGTCCAGATGCGCCGCGAGATTCTCCAGTCCCCGGGCCAAAGCCTCCGGCGCATCATCCGTCAGGTTTTCAAGGGTCACTCCGCCGTGCATTTTCAGCGCGCGCACGGTGGCCACGATCACGATGGCAGCGGGCGCGAGCCCCGAGCGGCGGCACTTGATGTGGAGGAATTTCTCGCCGCCCAGATCGAAGGCAAAACCGGCCTCGGTGACCGCGTAGTCGGCGTGCGCGAGAGCCATGCGGGTGGCGAGCACCGAATTGCATCCATGAGCGATGTTGGCAAAGGGGCCGCCGTGAATGAAGGCCGGAACACCTTCGGCGGACTGCACGAGATTGGGAAGCACGGCATCCCGCAGCAGCGCCAGCAGCGCCCCGGTAACGCCCAGTTCCTTTGCCATGACCGGCTCACCTTCCGTGGTGAATCCGATTATGATGCGATTGAGCATAGCCCTCAAATCATCGCGTGATTCCGCGAGGCACAGGGCGGCCATGATTTCAGAGGCCGCGGTGATATCGAAGCCGGAGGCGCGCGAATGTTTGCCGCCACTGTCGGTGATGATGCGCCGCAGCGAGCGGTCATTCACGTCCATGACGCGGCACCAAAGCACCCTGGCCGGATCAACGCGGCAAGTGCCGTGGTCCAGTGCATTATCGAGCACCGAAGTCAGCAGATTGTGCGCGGAAGTAATGGCATGGAAGTCGCCCGTGAAATGGAGATTGATGGACGACGAAGGCTCCACGGTGCTCCTCCCGCCGCCGGTGGCCCCGCCTTTGCGTCCGAAAACCGGCCCCATGCTCGGCTGACGTAAAGCGAGCGCCGCGGAAAGCCCCGTGCACCGCAATCCCTGAGCCAGGCCAATGGCGACCGTCGTCTTTCCTTCACCGGCCGGCGTCGGTGTCATGGCGGATACGAGAATGAGTTTTCCCTGTCGCTGTGGTTTCGCCAGTGCCTCCAGGGAAACCTTGGCCTTGTCACCGCCAAAGAACTGGAGGTGTGCGGGATCGAGCCCCATCTCCGTGGCCTTTTGGGAAATATTCATTCAGACAACGGAGTGGATGAGACCGCCCGTTCGCCGCGAAGCGGACGGCCCTTGCCGCTCAGAACCGGTTTTTCCGGGCTTACGGGAGGCTTCGGTTTGATTCCCTGCAACACGCGAACTGGCGTGCCGCGGTCCACCCACTCGTAAAAGAAACGCGCGGGATTGCCGCCGGTGAGCGGTACCCGGATGCAGCCGTGCGACGCCGGGTAGTCGGGAACAGACGTGAACCCGTGGATGAAAACATGGCCGTTGATCTGCACACTCCACGGCATGGGCGCATTGTGATAGCGGCTGGACCGGTGCATGCGTGCCTTGAACGGACCCGCGTGAAAATTGCCCGTCGGCGTCCGCCCCCGGCGTCCCGAACTCACCTTTGTTTCCAGCACCAGCCGGTTTCCCTGCCACGCCCGCAGCCGTTGTTCGGCAAGGCTGACCTCCACACGCTTTTCCGCACGCATGAGCGTGAACTGCTTTGAACCACTGATGATGGTCGCGGACTGTCCGGACGGATGAAGGTTTACCTCTGCGCCGGCTTTCCCGAGCCCGTCGGCACTCACA
>JANNVM010001038.1:0-2121 GCA_031414455.1 Verrucomicrobiota bacterium | reverse complement strand
AGTGGTCAGTGGTCGGTGGTCGGTGGTCGGTGGTCGGTGCGCGGTAAGTGTTCAGTGTTCAGTGTTCAGTGTTCTGATACCGGGAACTGAGAACCGGGCACCAGTCACTGCGGTGCGGAAATCAGAATAACGGTTAGCTTCTTCGGGCCGTGTGCGCCGAGGACGAGGATTCGTTCGATGTCTCCGGTGCGGCTGGGGCCGGTGATGAGGGTGGTCATGCTGGGCCACGAGGCGGGGCCGTATTTTTCGTGGAGCAGGGCGTAGGCGGCGGGGAGGTCGGGCAGGAGTTGCTCGCGCCTGGCGAGAACGACGTGATGAGGGGGCAGAACAGAGAGTGCGCGACCTCCGCCGCTGCGCGCGGTGAGAAGTACGGAGCCGGTCTGCGCGATGAGCGCGTCGCATTCCGTTAGGCCGGCGTCGCAGCGTTCGAGTTCGTGAACGTCATAGCCTTCGCGGATCATCATCACAGGCAGGCCGGCCGCGGACGCGGCGGTCGAGGTGAGCGCGCCTTCGTGCGCGGCAAGGCGCTGCCAGTTCTCAGAGACGGCAAGCTGCGCGAGCAGTTTGTGTGCGCCGGCGGCGTCCGGCGCAGTGAGGAACTGCGTCTTTAATTCTGCGGAATTCTTTGCGAAGAGTGCGAGCCAGTCCTCCTGTGAATCACCCGTGACTGGCAGCCACTGGCGGGCGGTGGCGGCGGCATTGCGGGCGCTGGTGAGCGGGCGGTGGTCGTGCGTGCCGGGCGGCGGCGTGGTGACGCGAAGAGCTTCGCGGATGCGGGAGAGGATGGCGTCCCGTTCGCTCACGCGCGGCCCTCCTCGGCGTCCATGAGATCGAAGTAGCACTGAATGTCATCGCGGGTAGCGAAGCCGGCCTCTGCCTTCGCCGTGTCGAAGCCCGACTGCGCGGAGTCGCGCCAGCCGCGTTTACTCATGAAGCCGTTCCAGATCTCGATTTCTTCGGCGTCGGGTTTGCGGCCGTTGGCGAAGCACCATTCGAGGATCTCTTCGTCGGTGCCGCCTTCAAGCGCGCGGGTCGTGAGCGCGGCAAAATCCACGCCGAGGAATTTGCAGACGCGATCATCGAACGTGCGGTTGCCGGGAATGACGCCGACATGATAGCCGGCGGGAAGCTGGCCGGCGGCGTTGAGCCGGATCTTGTCGAGGATGCGGGCGAGAATGTAGATGCCGCCAATTTGGTGGCGCGGGCTGCGGAGGGGGAAGCTCATGGGATGGGGAAAGTAATCGGTGATCAGTAATCAGTAATCGGGGGATTGTTTGGAACGGGATCTCCAGTAGTCGCGGAAGGACTTTTGGGGAAGGGCAGGGAGGTCGCGTGTTTTCGTCCATGCACGGGCGGGATCAAGCGCGCTGCCTTTTACGAGGCCGTGGAGCGGCTGGAAGAAGCGGGCCATTTTCGTGGCGAGTCGATAAAGGCGCGGACGGGTCACGAGGAAGGCGAAGCTGCGCCAGAGGAATCCTTCGAGTTTGCCGCGCTTCTGCTGCACGGCGTTGCGGCGGTTTTGGAGGAGGTGGTGGTGGAAGTCTATCTTGACCGGGCAGGTTTCCGTGCAGGCACCGCAGAGTGATGACGCGCCGGAGAGGTGTTTCCAGTTCTGCAGGCCGCGCAGATGCGGGGTGATGACACTGCCGATGGGGCCCTGATAGGTGGTGCCGTAACTGAGGCCGCCGATTTTCTTGAAAACGGGGCAGACATTCAAACACGCGCCACAGCGGATGCAGTGGAGGGCGTCGCGCTGCTCAGGATCGGCGAGGAGCGCGGTGCGGTTGTTGTCGAGCAGCACGACATGCCATTCCTCCGGCCCATCGGGTTCGTCCGGCTGACGCGGGCTGCCGTAAAAGGTGTTGTAGCAAGTGATCGCCTGACCGGTGCCTGCGGTGGCCAGCATGGGCAGGAACAGCGCCAGGTCCGCCAGCCGCGGCACCACTTTCTCAATGCCCACCAGCGAGATCATCACACGCGGCAATGCGCCGCAGAGCCGCGCGTTGCCTTCATTCTCGGTGATTGATAGCATTCCCGTCTCCGCGACGATGAAGTTCGCGCCCGTGAATCCGATGTCCTCCTCTATATACTTTTGCCGCAGCACGCGCCGGGCGATCATGG
>JANNVM010001037.1:0-2187 GCA_031414455.1 Verrucomicrobiota bacterium | reverse complement strand
CAGGGACGTGCTGGAGGGGAAAACGAAAACGCCTGCCGGAGTCTCGCCGCTGGAATATGCGGTGTTCAATTTGCTCCACGCCGTCGAGGAACTCTCGCGGCCTAACGACCCAAGCTCAGCGACCCGGCCCACGAGACGCGTGGATTGCAACAGCGATGCGATGGCCGGGTTCGCTGCAGCGCGAGGCTGTGTGAAAACTCGTGCATGATTTTTTGAATGTTCTACGCCGGTCGAGGATCGGAGACCAGCATGAAACATGTGCGCGGCGCGGACCGGGAACAGGCGCAGCTCCTGCCCGAGACCGTGGAGGACTACGTCGCACCGGACAACCCGGTGCGCTTCATTGACGCCTTCGTGGCGGCGCTCGATCTGCACGGGCTGGGTTTTGCCAAGGCCATTGCGGCCTACACCGGGCGGCCGGCCTACGATCCGGGGGATCTGCTGCGGCTCTATCTCTACGGCTACCTGCACCGGGTGCGTTCCAGCCGGGCGCTGGAGCGCGAGTGCCACCGCAACCTCGAACTGGTCTGGCTGCTGCGAAAGCTCGCGCCCGACTTCAAGACTATCGCCGACTTCCGCCGCGACCACCGGGCCGCCTTCAAGCTCGTGCACCGGCAGTTCCATCTGCTCTGCCACCGGCTCGAACTGTTCGGCGGGGAACTCATCGCGCTGGACGGGACGAAGCTGGCGGCGGTCAATGCGCGGCACCGCAACTTCCACGAAAAGAAATTGCAGGAACTGCTGGCCCGGGCCGACGCGCGCCTGGCCGAGTACACGGCCGCGCTCGACACGGCCGACGCCGCCGAGACCGGCACGCCCCAGTTCACCCGCGCCGAGTTGGAAGCCAAGATCGCGGCCTTGCAGGAGAAGCAGGACTGGCACGAGGAACTGCTGGGCCGGCTCGCTGATGAAGAAGTGAAGCAGCTCTCCACGACCGACGAGGACGCGCGCAAGATGCACGCGGCCCAAGGCACGGTCATCGGCTACAACGCGCAGAGCGCGGTGGACGCGCGGCACAAGCTCATCGTGGCCGACGACGTGACCAACGAGGGGACTGACCTGCGGCAGCTCGCCACCGTGGCCCGCGCCGCGCAGGAGACCCTGCAAGTCGAGACCCTCGCAGTGGTGGCCGACCAGGGCTACTACAACAACGCCGAAGTGAGCGCGTGCCTGGAGCACGGCATCACGCCCTATGTGAGCAAACCCGACACCAGCGCCAACACCACGTTGGGCTTATACGCCAAGAAAGATTTTGCCTACGACGCCGAGAAAGACGTGTACCGCTGCCCGGCCGGGACGGAGCTGACCCACCGCTTCAACACCTACGAACAAGGGCGCGCCCTGCGCTACTACCGCACCGGCGCCTGCGCGAAATGTCCGCTGAAAGACAAATGCACGCGTAACCAGGGTGGCCGGACGATCACCCGCGAAGAAGACGAGGGCCTGATGGAAGCGATGGCGCAGCGGGTGCGGGCCCACCCGGAAAAACTGCGGCAAAGGAAGGCGCTGGTCGAACACCCATTCGGGACGATCAAGCGCTGGTTTGGCTACACCCACTTTCTGGTCAAAGGACTGGAGCAGGTGCGGGGCGAATGGACGCTGATCACGCTCTGCTACAACCTCAAACGGGTGCTGAACCTGGTGAGCCTGGGCGCACTGCTGGCGGCGGTGCAGGAAAGCGCGGTCCCACCGGCCTAAAATGGTGGGCCGGGCCCCTTTTTTGGCGTGGCCCCCCGGACCTGCGCCCCGCCGCCTGGGAAAACCGCCGCCCGCCCGGCGGAACACCGGCGAAGCATTTTGGGAAAAAGCGCCGCCCGCCGGACGAATCCAGACCGCCCGCCAGAAACCTAAAACCTTTTCACACGGCCTCGCGCATGGTTAGGTGGCTGGCTCATAAACTCTAACTCCAATGTAGCGGTCGTAATCAACACGCTCACTCTCTGGCAACTTGCAGCGCGAGACGCGGAGCGTGAAACCGCCGAACAAGCGAGCGTCTTCGGTCAATACCATCCAGTCAAAGATGTCCTCGCCCTCGAATGTCAGTATCTGCCCAACAGGATGCCACTTCTGCAACTCCGGCGGAACTTCAAAAAAAGTGCCGGAGAAAACTCGCACGGCGGGCTGATAGAGGACGCCTGTGAGCCAAAGATAAAGCAACTGGTCATCACCCAAGCGCTCCGACACATC
>JANNVM010001036.1:0-3566 GCA_031414455.1 Verrucomicrobiota bacterium | reverse complement strand
GGTGCTGGGCAGTCGGGAGTTCATCAACGGCTGGTTCGAACAGAACCGCTCGTGGTTCGGCGGGAAAAGTCAGGCGGAGCGCAAGAGCGGTGCGCGGAAGATCGGTAAAGACTGGCAGCAACTCTACAACCTCCGCCAGTTGCGGGAGACAGGCGGTCCTTGCCCGGCACCAATTTCTCCTCGGCCCCGGCTGGCGGGATTCCTGCTAGAGTGACCCATCCAGCGACAAGCGCGCCGAGTATTTTTGTTTTCATGGTTCATTCATTGCGGGCCCGCTGGAAGGTGTTCGATGAGATAGCGGACAATGAGCATCTGCACGTGAAGCTCGGTGCCCTTGCCTTCCTGCAGGCCGTGGTCGCGGTTGGGATAGACGAAGTAGTCGAAGCGTTTGCCCAGTTCGATGAGGCGGTCCACGAGTCCTTCCGTGATCTCAATGTGCGTGTTGGTTTCGCCGGAGCCGGTGATGATGAGCAGGTCGCCGCGCAATCCCTCGGCATAAGTGGTCGCGGAGCCGGTGCGGTCGCCTTCGGGATTTTCCTTCGGCGTGCGCATGAAGATTTCCTGATACTCGGCGTTGTAAAACTGCACTTGAGGCTTCGGCACGACGGCGATGCCGACGTGATAGAACCATCCGTTCTTTTCATCGATCTGGCCGGGGTCGATGAGGTCGCTGCCCGCAGCGGTGATCGGCTTCTGGCTCGCACCGTCCCGCGAAACGACATAGGCACGCCGCCAGCCATCCCGCTCGCTGAAAATGATGAAGGTCTTGGTGCCGCGAACCCATGCCAGTCCGCCCGGTTCCATGTCCACCCAGGACACCACCCACGCGGGATCGGTGGCCGCGTAGGCTTTGGTGATCGCTCCGGTTTGATGATTGGCGAGCAGGACTTCCCGGGTATCACGTCCGCGGCTGAGTTTATCGATGAACACCTCGTCGGAGTTCCCCGCCCAGCCGAGGGTGTTCATGTAAAAAGTGGCCGGCTGATCGGCCAGCTCGACCCAGCGCGTGGGCCCGCCTTCCACGCCGACCACACCGATGCGCAGCGTGGGGATCGGACCGCCGATCCGCTCAAACCGGGTTTCCTCAAACGTGCGATAATTCGGGTCTCCGGGCACGAGAACCGCGCGCTTCGGAACGGCCGAGGAGTCGGAGCGGACATAGGCGATCCATTTTCCATCGGGACTCCGACAGATCTTTATCACGATGAATGGTGATTGGGATCGGCATCGCTATTTGGGATTCTTCAAAAGCAATCCTCCCTGTAGAGGAATTTGTATTTCTGCACGTTCTGCGGCTCCCTGATGAACCGGACCAAAGTCGCCTGCTCCTCGGCGTCCGGCCTCGGGTTTGGCGGTTCCGGCGCCGGGACGGTGGCAGTGACCACAGGGCGAGCGCGGTGAGCGCGGCCATGAGTCGGAGCGTGCGTTTCATGATCGGCTAAAAGGCAGGTTGCCACTTGGCGCAGTCAAGAGCCGGTTGCATCATGTCAATCACGCTAAGATCACGTTAAGGAGTCGCGACACTCCTGTCGTGCGTTCAACGTCCTTTCAACGACAAGTGTGTCGTTGCTCCTTACGATTTCACTCAACGACAGGAGTGTTACGCCTTGGCGTGGTTGTCTGAGACTCATCAACCAAACCCAACCACGTTAATCCTATCAGCTTTATTACGAAAAATCAGCAACCGCTGAAAGCATTTGCCCTGCGCTACGTGTCAGGTAGTTCTAACGCATGGATTATTTACCCCGACACTTTTTTCTCGCTGCTGGCATCATCTCTTGCCCGCTGACTGCGGTCATGGCGGACAATGCGGAAGCCCCTGCCCAAGCCGCTTATCCCAGGCCGTTTTCCCGACCTGCTTCGATGGGAAAAGAATACAACACGTGGCACGACGCAAAAGGCCCAGACGTTGGCGACACGACTGTGGACGTGAAGCGCCTGCCGTCGCGCGTCGATAACTCCACGCGCCCGCAGTTTCCGCCGATTTACAAACAAAAGGGCGGAGCCTGTGGTCAGTTCACAGCGATTGCCTCGATCTTCACCTACGAAATGAACGTCCTGAATGGCACCGTGGCCAGCACAACAGCTACGCAATTTCCCGCCGATTTTTCCTGGAACATGTGCAATGCTGCTATGAGTGAACAGGGATCGGAAGCATTTCATGGTTGGGAAGTGGCCAGGCACATCGGAATTCCCACCGTCAAATCCTACGGACGCGTGGAAGGTGACAAAGACAAGATCGGCTTGTGGGCTAACGGTTATGCCATCTGGCGCGAAGCGATGGAGTATCGCGTCGCCGGTTATCGCTACACCCCGGTCGCCACCGTCTCACAGATCAACGAAGCCCGCGGCTGGCTCTTCGACCGCAACCAACCCCAGGCTGGCAAAGAACCCATCGGCGGATTGCTGGCGCTCGACGGGCGGATGGGAGAGCTGGAAAAAGTCACCAAAACAATCCCCGGGGGAGAACATTTGGCGGGCGATGACCTGTGGATCCGTTGGGGCCCCAGCGGATACGGGCACGGCATCACTTGTGTGGGATACGATGACCAGGTCGGATTCGATGTGAATGGCGATGGAAAGATTACCAACGACATCGATCGCAACGGCGATGGTAAAGTCACCCTTGCCGATTGGGAACGCGGTGCCTTCATCGTAGTCAACTCATGGGGCAAAAACTGGTCGAAGGACGGCAAAATTTACCTCCTCTACAGCGCAATGGTCGATTCCACCTGGAAACGAGGAAATTACCTCGGCCGGATCGAGGTTTGCCGCTACCTTCCGCTGCGCACCTTAAAGCTCAAGCTCGCCTGCAATAATCGTTCCGCGCTGCGCTTAACCATCGGCATCGCCCGCGACAAAGATGCCACAAAACCCGAACACGAATTCACCCCCCAAGTCCTCAACGGCTGGCCGCTCTTTAGTAAGGGAAACAACGTCGGCGCGGTTTCACTTGCTGGTCCCGGCGATGACACCCCGCTCGAACTCGGCATCGATCTCACGCCCTTGCTACAGAAGCTAGGCCCTGATGCCGATGGCAAAGGCCGCCTATTCCTCCGCGTCGCCCGATCCGAAGAAAGCGAGGCCAACGGCACACTGCACTCCTGCGCCGTCCGCAGTTATGATGACAAAGGTGCCTTCCTCCGCGAATCCACCATCGACATCAAAGACGGAGCTTTCAACAGCACTCCCCTCACCTTGGAAGCGATACTCCCATAACTGGCGCAATCTGCTCGTACTCCGCCGCAAACTTGGGGGTGCAGTGATACCCACCCTTATTCCAGAAGAAGCCGGCCATTGCATCCCGGAACCGGTTCAGACCCCAGTAATTTACCTCGTTTACGGTCAGGGATCGAGCAGATTGGATTCCCTGAAAAATCCCCCCAAAATCCACCGCCATCATGTCTGAAGAATTTCCTTCAGCCCGGCTATTGGGTTTGCGATGAGCGGCAGATCGACGGTGGTCACAGGCTATGGATTTCCCACCACCACTGGGATCGGTCGCTCTTCAATCGGGGCCCCTGTCCCTCGCACCCGCACCCGCACCTGCACCTGCACCCGATCCC
>JANNVM010001035.1:0-3368 GCA_031414455.1 Verrucomicrobiota bacterium | reverse complement strand
CTGGCTCAGGCCAGCGGCCACAGCCGGGGGCTCCCGGCGCTTTCTCTCTCCCCGCCACCTCTGCAATCATCGAAAGAACGTGCCCGCTGATCAGAACTCGTTGCTCCAGCTCCCGGCATTGTCCTTCCAGGTGTCCGGATCGCCGTCCTTGCCCGCAGACCAGACGAGGGCTGTCTTTGCCAGCCGCTGATCAGGATGGGCCGGATCGGCGACGAAGCCGTCTCCGTCGCCATCGAGGCGGATGAGGTAAGGGTTGCCGTAGGGATCAACGAGCGCCATGGTCGTCCCCGTGAGGATGACGCCGTTGAGTAACTTACCGCCCGCCTGCTTCGCGTCTTTGATGTCACCGAGGAAATCGATGGCCGGGATATTGGCGTCCGCGTCGCGCCCTTTGAGAATGCTGATGAGATTCTCTTCCGCACTGCTGTTGGTGTCCCAATCCCTGCCAATCGTTGCACTCGCCGGCGCGGGGAGGCGCTCGTATTCCGCGTGATACTGATCGATGGCGTTGTAAATTGCCATGGTGGTCGATTGGGCGTCGGCTCTGACGACTTTGTTCACGTAACCGTGAAATTGCCAAAAGGCAAAGATGACGAAAAGGAGCAATAGTCCCGCGAACCAAAGCGATCCGGTGCCGCACCCTCGCGGCATCTCGCGGGAGAGTTCTGACGCCGCCGGGCATCCCGCATCCGCTGGAGTGACGATTTCCTGTTCCATGTCCGCACGGTAAGTGCGATGGCGGGCGGGAACCAGCAAAGACTGTGGCTCTTACGGCGGCAGAATCTCCACGATGTCGGCGAAGACGATGCCGCCGGGATGCGTCAGGGCGTTACAGCGGCCGTGGAGCTGGGTGCCGGGGGGAACGCGGAGGAGATCGCCGGTGTGTTCGTCGGCTTCGATGGTGAACCATGCACGGGGGGCGCTGCTGTGCGGGATGTTCTCTGATTCGAGGATACCTCCGAGGGGCTCATGGCCCTCACGGATGAGACGTTTCACTTTGTCAGGGAATCCATCGAGCTGGATGCCGATGGCACCGTATTCCACCGGCGCGCCGTCGCTGGCGCGGTGGAGGACGACCTGACGCATCACGTAATCGTCCGACATTTCCGCCTGCACGACTTCCAGCGTGATGTCGCTGGCGTGGTGTTTGCGCAGCGTGGGCGTCATATCAGACTTATGGACGAGCAGACTGCGCTGCGGCTGGGGCAGTTCTGCGCCGTCATGAAACTCGACAGGCGGGAGCGGGAGTTCGTCCTGATTGTAAAAATAGAGCAACGGCATGAGAAGGTCGAGTTCCCGTGCGCCGAATTTGTTTTCAAGTGTAGCGAGCATGACGGTGGGTGGGGAGGAAGAATTCATGAAGCAGCCGGTCCACCTGCATGAGGCCGTCGCGGTTCAGTGAAATGGTATCGCCGTCCACGGAGCCGAAGCCCTCGCTGGTCAGCCAGCCGAGCTGCGCGGCGAAGCGCTCGCGCGGATCAATGCCGTGGCGTTCGATATAGTAACTCGCCTGCACGCTGCCGAGTTTCAGCCGCAGGATGAACTCGCGGATGAACCGCTCTTCGGCGTTCGTGTGATAGGCGCGGTAATAGGGCATTTTGCCGCTGTCCACGAGCATCTGGTAGGGAAGGATGTCGGCGTGATTCTGCACATGCACGTCGCCGAGCACGCCAAAGCTGGCCACTCCGAGCGGCAGCAGGTCCGCGCCGCTCCACAGGCTGTCGCGATACACAAACTTCGTCTTTTGCGGATCCTTCACCACCGTCGTCGCACTGCTCACGGTGTAGCCCGCTTTCTCGAATGCCGCGAACGCCTCGCTGACCCAGCGGCGCTTCGTCGGCCAATCCGCCACAGGAGCCACGAGCTTGCCCGCGGCTTTCATTTCCTTGTAGATCGTCGTGTTGTAAGGGATCTCCATCTGGTAAATCGTCAGGCAGTCCGGCTCCATCGCGAGCGCCTTCTGAATGCAACGCTGCCAGTTTTCCTCGGTCTCCTCCACCATGCCGGCGATGAGATCTATATTGATCTGCGGAAAGCCAATGCTGCGCGCGTGATTGTAGGATTTCTCAATCTCCGCCGAGCGGTGCGCGCGGCCATTGATCTCCAGAATGTGATCGTCGAAGTTTTCCACGCCGAGGCTCAGTCGTGTGACGCCGAGCGCGCGGATGGCGTCCAGTTTCTTTTCCGTCAGGGTGCCCGGCTCGGCCTCGAACGCGACCTCCTGCGCCTCGTCCCAGGGAAACAACTCCTTCATCTTTCCCGTCAGCCGCTCCAGTTGCGGCACACTCAGATAAGAAGGTGTGCCGCCGCCGAAGTAGATAAACTGCGGCTTCCGGCCGGCGATGTAGGGCTTCACCGCCACGCGCTCCATCTCGGCAATGCCCGCGTCGAGATACTTTTTGATGTCGTCGGAGTTCTTATCGGTATAGACGCGGAAGTAGCAGAAATGGCAGCGTTTCCGGCAGAACGGGATGTGAAAGTAGATGCCCATCGGACGATCCGCGGGAGCCGGCTGTTCCAATTGCTCCAGCGCATCCTTGCAGGCCTCCAGCGTCCAGAAGGAGAACGGCGGATAGTTGGCGACAAAATAATTGCCGGCCTCCGTTTGCTCCTTCGGGGGAACAACGGCGGGCGGCGCGGGTGGGGATTGCGTGGACATAGGGGATGGGGGCTTTGCCTAAACTGGCAGCGCCGCGCCGTCTTTCAACGGCAGTGCTGGAAGCGCGCCACGCGGCCGTTCTTGCCTGCCGCATTTACGGGCGGGTCATTCCGGCGCATGTTTCGCTTCTGACTACCCGGTTAGACAACGGTTCTTCACCGCACGTTCAGGTGCCCGGCTTTCGCCAGGCCTTTTTCTCCGGCACGGGAAGGCCGAGGACTTCAAAAGCGGTGCGGAAGTGGAGTTTGGCGACTTTGCCAAGGAAATCATTCCCGCGGGCGGAGAGGATTACGGCTGCCTGGGCTTTTACGTGCGTCGCGCCGCGCGGCAAGGTGATGCCGAGACGGGCGGACGCTTCGTCCATCCAATTGATGAATCGTTCGCGTGCTAAAATGGACGCCGCGGCGACGGCGACGTCACTCTCACCTTTCGTGCGCTGCTCCATGATCATCTTCGATTCCCTGGCGCGCGGGCCGAGGGCTTTGAGCAGGACCTGCTCTTCGGCAAACTGATCGCTGAGAGCGCGCGGGCATTCGGGGCGTTTTTCAAGCAGGCTCTCAATGACCCGGCTGTGGCCCCAGGCGAGGAGGCGGTTCACGCTTTTGAATTTCGGATAGAGCGCGTTGTAGCGGTCGGGCCCCATTCTGACAACTTCCCACGCGATGCCCGGCGTGTCGCGGATGGTTTCAGCGAGCGCTCGAATGCGGGC
>JANNVM010001034.1:0-5037 GCA_031414455.1 Verrucomicrobiota bacterium | reverse complement strand
CGCGCGCGCCGCCTTAATCTCCGGTTGTCCTTCGATGCTGCCGGTCGCCGCCTCCGGCTTCCAGCGCGTGTCGCCGGACAAATTCACGGGCAGCGTGAACGGCTCGGCCAGCGGCACCACCAGCGGATCCGGCAATTGATTCACCCGGGCGAAAGTGAAGCGCTCCGTATCGCTCCACGGCATCACCCAGCGGACGAAGGCATTCCGTGCGGCTTCGTTGATGGCCACAAATCCCGCGACCACCACGGCGGCCGATCCCGCCGCGGCCCACGCCCACTGGCGGTGGGTCGCCTTCGGCACGGCATTGGAAAAATCCTGATCCTTCACTGCCTCGTCGGCCTGAGCCATGGCCGCCTGGACGAGGCGCTCGCTGCGGCCGGTGACTTTGCTGTCCTCTTTTGCCAGTTCCACAATACCCAGCAACTGGTCGCCGAGCCGGGGGAACTTCCAGCGCAGGAGCCGCGCGGCATCCTCCAGCCGGCGTTGACGCCACACCCACTTGTGCCATTTGAGCGGCAGGCCAAGGCCCGGCACGAGGGCGCCGGCGGCAAGGAACAGCCCGCGGAGCCATGCCGGAGTGTCAAAGAAGCGGTCGAGCAACAGCACGAACAGATAGGAGACGGCGAGACCGAAAACGGCAGCGAGGATTCCCTCTGCAAGTTTCACCACCCAGACCCGGCGGCGGAATTCCGATAGTTTCGACGACAGTACCGGTGGCAGTGGAAGGGGACCATTCATAACTGTGCAGACGTTGAGTTTGGATAATGCAGCGCGAGCGCGGTGACCGGCCCCCTGCCCTTCGACAACGCGAAAGGCAGAAAGTTCAAAGCCACTGCGACGGCAGCCCTGTGAGTGTGGACCAAATCGGGCCGGGGGAAACAAATTTCTTGCGGGATTTGCGGAGACGCCAGAATCGCCGGCCCCTGCGCTTTTGCCGCGATCCACAGGGCGAATGGCGGCAAAACGGCCCTGTCCCCGGAGCTTAATCCTCCGGGGAACCATGAACCGCACACCGAACGCCACGCTTCCCCGCGCTACTTCATCTCTTTTCCGGTCTGCGCGTTCGTGATGAGCACGGTCTCACGGTGTTGTGCCGGATCCACTTTGAAGCTGAGGCGGCCGTGGTGGCGGCGCTCCATTTCCACGAGCGTCTGCTCATCTTTGGTGCGCAGGCGGTGCATCACCTCCGGACTCACGGTAATGAGGAGATCATGCTCCGTGTCAGGGTATTTCTGCATGATCGTGTTGATTCTGCGCTGGAGTTCCACGCTCATCGTCTCGGTGGACTTGAGGCGCCCGAGACCGTGGCAGGTATTGCAGGTGTCGAAAACGGCGGTGCTCAGGCTTTCGTGCAAACGCTGGCGCGTCATCTCCATAAGCCCCAGCGGACTGATGGGCACCACCTGGACCTTTGCTTTGTCGCGGTGCATGCGGTCCTTCATCATCTTATAGACCGCCTGCTGGTCGCGGCGGTGTTTCATGTCAATGAAGTCCACGACGATGAGGCCGCCCATGTTCCGCAGGCGAAGCTGCCGCGCCACTTCCGCCGCGGCTTCCAGGTTCGTGACGAGGATCGTCTTCTCCAAATCGTCCGAGCCCTTGTTGCGCCCGGTGTTCACATCAATCGCGATGAGCGCTTCGGTTTCATCAATGACGATGTAACCGCCGCACTTCAGCCATACCTGGCGGTGGAAGGCATTGTCTATTTGCGTCTGGATGCCCAGTTTCTCGAAGATCGGTTCCCCGCCCTGCACGCAATGGATGCGCTTTTTGCTGCGGCGGCTGATCTGTCCCACCAGCGTGCGCATCCGCTCGGTGGTTTCATCATCATCACAGATGACTTCGTCCACTTCCTCGGTCAGAAAATCGCGCACCGTGCGCTCCACAAGATCGGGCTCCTGGAACGCGCAGACCGGAGCATTGCGGCCCAGGGCGCGCTCGGAGATCTCTTTCCACTGCTTCACGAGCATGGCGAGGTCGCGCACAAAATAACGGGCGCGTTTGCCCATGCACACGGTACGCATGATGACGCCCATGCCCTCCGGCACGTTGAGCTTGCGGAGAATCTTGCGCAGGCGGTCGCGCTCCTTTTGCTCATCAATCTTCCGGCTGATGCCGAACATATCGGTGAGCGGCATGAGAACGAGGAAGCGTCCCGGCAGGCTGATGTTGGAAGTGACGCGCGGGCCTTTGTTGCCGATGGGTCCTTTGGTCACCTGCACGAGCAGTTCCGCGCCGACCGGATACAGCCCGGGGATATCCTTGGCGGTGATCTTCTTCTTCCTGGGCTTCGGTTTGCCGCCGCGTTCGATGTGCTCGATTTCATTGCGCAGGCCCTCCTCCTCCTCCTCGTTGTCGGCGGCGGGAATCGCGTCCCAGAAATGCAGGAAGGCGTTTTTCTCAAGACCCACATCCACGAACATAGCCTTGAGGCCCTGCTCGAGGTTGCGGACGCGGCCCTTGTAGATGCTGCCGACGATATGCTGGCTGCCGGTGCGTTCGATGGTGTATTCCTCCAGCATTCCGTTCTCGACCACCGCAACGCGCTGTTCGAGTTTTTCGGTGTTCACAACGACGCGGATGCCTTCGTTGAAGTTCGTGGAGCCTCCAAATAGTTTGCGGATTTTTTTGATCACGGTGGATAGTGGCATGGGTAAAAGTGGATGTCTGAATGTGGCCGCCGGCACTCCCTCAAGGAAATGTCAGACTGCCGGTGATTGGTTTATCGCCCGGTCTCCGGCAGCGGCTGCCGCGGAGGGTTGGGCGGATCGGTTTTGATACGGAATTTGACAGGCTGCAGGGTTTGGCGGGCGAGGGCGGGGGCGCCGTCTTCGGGAACGACTTTGGCCCTCGGCGGCACGATGTCAGATACGGAAGGCGCGGCATCCGGAGCGTCAGGATCTTCGTCCGCCGTCTCCGGTGTTTCCGGCGCGTCCACTTCGCCGGGAGGAATGCTTTCGCCTTCAAAGACGACTTCCTCCAGATAGGCGAAACTGCCGGGGGCAGGCTCCAGCGGCAGGGGCTTCACCTGATAGGTGCCGTTCTGCACGCCGAGAGTCTGTTCGATAATGCGTTTGGCGATAGGGGCGGCGACGCGTCCGCCGCGAAAGCCGTTCACCACCAGCACCGCCACGGCGATGGTGGGCTTTTCATGCGGGGCAAAGGCCATAAACCACACACGATTCACCTTTTTCCCGCCCTCCATGCGCTCGGCGGTGCTGGTTTTGCCGGAAATCGTCGTAAGCGTGGATTTGGCGCGGGTGGCCGTCCCGCTTGGGTCATTCACCACCTTGCGCATCCCTTCGCGCATGGTCTCCAAATCACTCCGGGAAGCGCCCATCGTCGCGAGGTCCGCGAGGAGTTTTGGTTTAAATTCAGATATCACCCGCTGCCGCCGGCCGTCGCGGTCATACTGCTGCTCTTCGTAATGATGGATCAGGGTGGGCTGATATATTTTGCCGCCATTGGCTATCGCGGAGGCCAGCATGGCCAGTTGCAGCGGCGAGCAGCTGGCACCGCCCTGGCCGATGCCGACGAGGGCGGTTGCGTGCTGGTTCCAGGTGCCGGTGTCGCTCTTGATGCGTCCGTTGAATTCCAGTTCGGGCACTTCAATCCCGCTTTTTCCTTCAAAGTCCTGCCCTCCGAAGTTGAAGAGGCGCGTCACTTTCTGAATGTTTTCGATCTTCGCACCCAGGGCCAACTGCATGAAATAGCAGTTGCACGATTTCATGATGGCATCGGACATGTTCAGCGTCCCGTGTGTGCTCATGCATTTGACGGACCTGCTGCCGAACGGCAGGCTGCCGCTGCAGTTGTAAGGTTTGATCACCGGGCGCCCTGACATTGCCGCCGAGAGCGCAATCATCAGCTTGAAGGAGGAGCCCGGCCGATCCGCGCGCAGCGCCAGCGGCAGAACCGCCGAAGGCGTCGCCGGGTCTGGTTCGTAAAAACGGGTAATCGCCGCTTCGTCCTTTGGCGGGAGAAAGATCGAGGGGTCGTAGGAGGGAAGCGAGGCCATGCCAAGGACCGCACCGGAATTGGGATCGAGCACCACGGCCGCCGCGCGTCCGGCTTTGGAATCCCGGAGAGCCATCTCCGCGATGTATTGAATCCGGGCATCAATAGTTAGGAAGACATCCGCTCCTGGCAGCGGATCGCGGCGCTGTTCCTTGATCTCGTCAGTAAGGCGTCCATGCTCGTTGACGCGCCAAATGCGCTCGCCGGGTTTGGGATGCAGTTTTTCATCCTGCGAAAGTTCCAAGCCGGCCATTCCGATATCATCGGCCTCGAGATAGTCCCACTTCTCCCGTTTCTTCTCTTCAGCGGACAGTTCATTTCTGTTTTCACGGAGGAAGCCGATGAGATGCCCGGCCATGGCCTGGAATGGATAACGTCTTTTCGCGCGCTCCGTGATCGTGAGCCCGGGGATATTCGGCGCGTTCTCGGCGAAGGCGGTGAAGCGCCGGAAGTCCTCATCGTTCATCTGATTGAGATTCTTCTCGTACGGGAACGGGATGACACCCTTGTTGGAAACGTAGGAAAGGATGAGGGCATCCTCCAGTTTCTTCTTCTCAGCGGGCGGCGGGACCCGGTAGAGCTTGAGGCGGTCCATCTCCGGGAAAACCAGTTCGTTGAGCAGCGCCACGATGTCGGTGGTCTCCTCTTTGCGGGGGCCGTAGAGGAACTTGGGCAGTTTGCGGCGCTCCTTCCGCGGCTTGGCGTGTTCGCGTTCCAGCCATGCCGCCTCCACGGCGGCGAGGTCGAGGGCGATTTCGATGTTGGTTTCGTTGCGGGCGAACTCCACGCCGTTGCGGTCCACGATCCGTCCGCGTGTGCCCGGCATGCGCTGCCTCGCCGTCGCGGTGACCGGCTGCTTCTGAATATACTCATCCTGGCTTTCGATTTGGAGAAACCAGAGGCGATAGAACAACAGGAGGCAGCCGCCGGTGATGATCACGGCGAGCAGAAGCAGGCGGAGGCGTTGGCTGTTCATGGGTCGGTTCAGCGGCGGTAGGCCAGCCCTTCGTAGCGGATGCG
>JANNVM010001033.1:0-32687 GCA_031414455.1 Verrucomicrobiota bacterium | reverse complement strand
ATGCCGCGCTGTTCGCGGGCGGTGCGCTGCACCAGCGAGATGAGTTCCAGGACGTCCTTGGCTGTCGCGCCGCCGTCGTTGACGATGAAGTTGCCATGCACGTCGGAGATGACGGCGCCGCCGATACGCGTGCCTTTGAGGCCGAGTTCGTGAACGAGTTTCCCGGCGGGACACGTCGCGGGATTCTTGAAAATGCAGCCGGCGCTCGCCGCGATGGGCTGCGACGTCTTCCGTTTCTCCATGCTGAGGGCGAGTTTTTCGTCTATCTCCGCAGGCGGTGCCGGTGTGCCGCGGAACGTGGCGCTGACGCAGATGTGCTCCATGAATTCCGGCACACTGCGATACTTCGCGGTGATCTGTTCGCGCGTCTTTTCATGTACATGGCCGGCGACGTCGAGGAACCTGACGCTGACAACCTGATCGAATGTTTCCGCGCCCATCGAGCCGGCGTTCATGCGAATGCCGCCGCCTACACTGCCGGGGATGCCTTCCATCCACTCGAATCCGCCGAGCCCTGCGGTGCGGGCGGCCGCGGCGAGGCGTTTGAATTTCACGCCGGCACCGGCGGTGATGGTGTCGCCCTCCACGTTCACTTCATCAAATTCCCCGCCTTCCGGATGAATGACCGCGCCTTTGATGCCGCCGTCGCGAATGAGCAAATTGCTGCCGCGTCCGAGCACCCGCGTGGCGATGCCGCGCTCCCGGCAGTGGGCGATGAATCGTGACAGTCCGGCGATCGTTTGCGGTTCGATCCAATATTGCGCCGGGCCGCCGAGTTTCATCGTTGTGTGGCGGCCCATCGGTTCGTAGAGGCGGGCTTCGCTGCCCGGTTCGCCGAGCGCGCTGGTGATGTCTTCGAGTTGCTTGAGGTCCGCGGCGAGACGCGTGCCGATCTCATGCACATTGCCTGCGCCGAGCGTGATGAGCAGGTCGCCAGGACGCAGGAAGTTACCGGCGGCGAGATGTGCCGTGGATTTGTCAGGAGTGGAGAAGAGCTTGATGCGGTCGCCCTCCACGGCGCGGACTTCCTCCAGAATCGTCCCGCCGGTGATGCCGGGAATTGGCAACTCGCTGGCGGGATAGATATCGAGGACGAACAGGGCATCGCAAAGATGGAAGGCCTTTCCGAATTCCTTCCGCAGCAGTTGGGTGCGGGTGTAGCGGTGCGGCTGGAACACACAGACCACACGGCCCAGACCTTTGGAAAACTGCCGCGCCGTTTGCAGAGTGGCCGCGACTTCCGTGGGGTGATGGCCGTAGTCGTCCACCACCGTGTAGAACGCACTCTGGCGCTTCACATCAAATCGCCGCTTGGCACCGCGGAACGTGCTCAGTGCCCACGCGATCTTCTCAATGGCCACGCCGAGATCCGTGGCCAGGGCGATAACAGCGAGGGCATTCAGGACATTGTGACGGCCGGGGATATTCAGAATGACGGTGCCGACAAGTTCGCCGCGGTGATGCACCGTGAAACTGGTGCTTTGTCCCAACTGCTCCACGTCGCAGGCGCTGTAGGTGTCCTCCGTATTCCAGCCATAACTGACGCAGTCCTCCCGGCCCTGACACAATGCTTTCGCCTCCGGATCCGCCGCGCAGTAGTAACTGTTGCCTGCGGTTTGATCCAGCAGCCGGCGGTAGACGGCTTTGATGGCATCAAGGTTCTCGTAGTGGTCGAGGTGCTCCTCCTCCACGTTGAGCAGGATGCTGTGATGCGGCGAATAGAGTACCAGCGTGCCGTCACTTTCATCTCCTTCGGCCACAAAATAAGCACCCTCATGGTCCCAGTGTGCATTCGAGCCGAGCAGCGGAATCTCTGCGCCGACATAGTGACTCGGGTGCAGCCCGGCCTCGCGCAACACATGGGCGCACATCGCCGACGTGGTCGTCTTCCCGTGCATCCCCGCAACGACGATGGCTTTCTTCCGCGCCATGATGGAGGCCAGCGCCTCCGCTCTTTTGAACAGCGGAATCCCCGCGGCCGCGGCGGCATCATAGGCGACATTGCGTCCTGGCTTCACCGCCGAGGAATAAACGATCGCGCCCGCGCCCCTGGTGCTTTCTGCGGTGTGTGGGCAGAAAAACTCCAGCCCCGCTTCCTGAAGCCGTCCCGTCTCTGAGGTCGTGCTTTTGTCCGAGCCGCTGACTTTGTAGCCAAGTTCCAGCAGCAGGGCCGCGATGCCGCTCATGCCGCTGCCGGCCACCCCGATGAGGTGGATGCGTTTGGATTTGTCAGTGTCGGCGATGGCGAGGAAGTCGGCGGGCATGGGGGAGGGGGTTAGGTTATCAGTGATCAGTGGTCGGTGGTCGGTGGTCGGTGGCGGAGGGCTCTGCTGAAAACTGAACACTGCAAACTGAAAACGTGCCTGCTCACTTTGGCAGGCGGAATCCCCGCCGGGTTTGGGCCAGCGGCCGCTCGTTGCGGATGCGCCGCCTCGCGAGCCGGAGCGGTTCCGGGAGGACCATCGGAGCGAAGAGGACGCTGACAAAGTAACCCATCCACAGCGGAATCTTTTTAAAGGCCACTCCGGTGTGAGCTTTCCATGCGTCTTGTAATGCGGGCAGGCCATAGACGGCGGCCGCAAGGCAAACGAGCGTGAGAAGACTCCAGCGCCAGAGCAGGTTGAAGTGCCGGCGGGTCCGGAATAGCCACAGTGCAGGGAGGAATCCCAGCGCGAGCGCCGAAGTTAAGACCTGAAAGAATGAGATCAGGAATGGCACCACGATGTAGGGAATTTGGTCCAGCATGAAGGATGGGAGTGCGAACGGTTCCGGGATTTCCGGGTGGAGTCGGCAGGTGTCAACGGGAGGGGTGCCGCGGGATTGAAGCGGGATTAAAGCTTGCGTTTCCGGCGCAGTCCGGTCATTCCAGGGCAAGCCCGCCTGATCACCCTTGAATTTCACCCGCCAGGAAATTGCGATCGTATTTCTGCTGCTCGCCGCGGTGGCGGCGGGCGGTATCGTGAGGCTTTGCAGAAAGGGCTGGACAGTTCCAACGGTTCCACCATCCATCACCGTACCGGCAGCGCCGTCCTCCCCGCCATGATCAAAGTCCCGTTCGAGCAATCCGTCAGTAAAGCCACGTCGTGCGATCCGCGTTATGCCGCGGACGCCTACACCTTTCTCAAGGAATCACTGGACCACACCATGCGCGCCGCAGTGAAGAGTCGCGGGCGGGAGCCCGGACACGTGTCCGGCCCGGAACTGTGCCGGGGCGTGCGTGACTACGCCGTCTCCCAGTTTGGCCCCATGGTGCCTACCATCTTCGAAGCGTGGGGCCTCCGCAGCACGCGGGATATCGGCGAGATGGTCTTCAATTTGATTTCCGCCGGAGCGTTCAGTAAAAGTGATTCCGACAAGCCCGAGGATTTCGACAACGTATTCGATTTTGAGGATGCCTTCGTGAAGCCTTTCCTGCCGGGGAGGAATGTGCGGCCCTCAGACCAAAAGCCCGGGCGTCCGTCAGGTGGAGCCTGATTCAATGGTCGTTGTCAGAGCCAAAATACCGCCGCCGGGGCGATAACGGCGGCATCGGCGAGGGCGCGGCGCAAGGCCACAGAAGTGCGGCCCCGTGTCAGGTGCAGTGTCAGCAGCAGCAGCGCCGCGGTGCCGGAGGCAGCAAACAGCGGGCGGGTCCAGCGGTCGGCAACGCTCCATTCCATGCCGGCACCCGCTGCGGCCGTGAGGAGCATCCATGGGTAGAGCCGGCCCAGGAGCGTGAGTTCGAAGTCCTCGCGCTCCGCTTCCCACAGGCGAATGCCCAGAGAGTTGAGCCCGCAGACGACGCCGAACAGGACCACCTGACTCTCGAGAAAGAGATGTGGCCAGAGTTCGCGGTGAGCGTAGGAGGCGAGGGCGGTGCCGGTGGCGAACAGCCAGCCGCCCAGCAGCTTGCGTGGCAGGGTCCACGGGGCGGGGGCTCCCGCCTGGCGGGTTGAGGAATAGACGACCGTGATGAGAAATCCGGCAAACGCCCCGCGCCAAATCTGCGCCCACAGGACGCCGGTGGCTGCTCCCTGCATGAATCCAATGGCGACGAGCCCCGCCAGCCCGCCGGCACCGACGATCCCGGTCCAGTCACGCCGGGAAATCCACGTCACCGCAAAATAGAATCCGAGCACGGACAGAAACTTGAGGCCCCAGCGCAGGACGATTTCCCGCACTTCAAAGGCAAGGAGCCAGCCGCTGACACCGGTCGCGAGGAGAATGCCGGTGAGCAGGAGAGGCCAGCGGCGCATGGCGAGAAGATGGCGCTCGCCGCGGTGGCCGCGGGCCATCCCGCCATCCATAATGCGGTCCACGGCATAAACACACCAAACCGCGCAGCCGAGCACCACAAATTCAGCCCTGACAAGCTGGGCATCGACGGCCCGTGCGAAAAGCGGCATCCAGCACAGTGCGGCGAGGACCGCATCGAGCCCCAGCATATTCAACCAAACCCACCACGGACGGGGCGGGGGAGCGGAGGGGGGGATCATTGGGGCGTCAGGCATGAAAGGGCGGAGTGTTCCCCGGGCGCAGCGAAATGCAACCTGTGCAGCGCTGCTGCGTGGTACACAAAAAGCGGGGCGGCCTCAGTGAGACCGCCCCGCGGAATGAAATTCCGAACCGGTGATCAGGCGGCGGCTTCCTCCTGGCCCTCCACCACGATAACACGAAGGGGCACAGAGGCGTAGGTTT
The DNA here is from genome assembly GCA_031414455.1 of Verrucomicrobiota bacterium. Lineage (GTDB taxonomy): Bacteria > Verrucomicrobiota > Verrucomicrobiia > Verrucomicrobiales > V1-33 > V1-33. The sequence goes on along the minus strand of JANNVM010001033.1, from coordinate 28,010 downwards.
CGCCGCTGAACGCGACTTCAAAGCTGTAATGGCCGCCGGTTTCGAAGCGCAGCGGCTGGAAGTTGAGGATCATGTTGCGGGTGATGAATTCGGAGCCCTCGGGCATGCGGATGTCAACATTCGCTTCGAGCGCCTGCATCATGTCCTTACCATCCGAATTGATGAGCCGGATGTTCATTTTATGTGAGCCTTCGTCCGCGGCGCGGAAGCACACGCGAAGGGCCAGCGCACATTGCGGATGCACGATGGGCACCGCGCGGGAGCCGATCGTATCAAAAGTACCGAGGACGCACAGTTTACTGTTATAGTCCATCGCCGAGTCACAGAGGGTTGCTACCTGGATTTCCATAGGGAACTGGACATTAGGGACATCACTGCGAATGCAAGGGAAGTTTCCCCGGCCAGCCCGCCGACTCGTTTTTGTGTCGGAACTCTGTGCTTTTGACAAGCCCGGCAGCCGGACTTAATCCGCCGCCCCAACGCCCGGCTTCGGGCTGCACTTATCCCCTACTCCTTATGCCGGACCTCCTTTCCAAAGAAGAAATTGCAAGGCAGCTCAAAAAGATCCCGGAATGGGATCTTGATGGCAGCCGCATCGTCCGCACGCTGGAGTTCGACGGATTCGAGGAGTCCGTGGAATTTGTAAATGACGTGGCTGACATCGCTGAACGGCACGGTCATCATCCGGACATTGATATCCGCTATGACAAAGTAGTGCTCGCCATTACCACGCACAGCGCCGATGGCCTGACCGAAGAGGATTTTCTTCTCGCCGGCGCCATTGATCACGCGATCGGTTAGGTTCCGGGATCCTGCCGGGAGAAATGAAGGCGCACGCTCTCGGCGATGCCGTAGGCGGCTTCGTCGGGAGTCAGGTCTTTGGTGTCGGCCTCGAGATCGGCCACGGCGGCGTAGAGCGGACGGCGGCTCTCGAGCAGGTCATGCACCGTTTGCCGCGGGTTTGGAGTTTGCAGCAGCGGCCGGCTCCGGTTGCGTGAGACGCGGTTCCAGATCGCCTTCTCCGGCGGATTCAGCCAGACGATATACCCCATCGCTTTGAGCTTCGGCAGATTTTCCGGCACCGTCACCACTCCGCCGCCGGTCGAGATCACCATGCGCCCTGAAGCGGTGAGTTCGTCGAGCACCGCTGACTCCAGGCGGCGGAATCCGGCCTCGCCCTGTTGCGCGAAGATTTCCGGAATGGAGCATCCGGCCTTCTTCACGATGCATTCGTCCATGTCCACGAATCTGAGCCCCAGCATGTGCGCGAGCCGCGCCCCGAGCGTGGTCTTCCCGCACCCCATGAACCCGATGAGGACGACATTGAGCGGAGTGTGTCTGATAGAATTATCAGTGGCCATGCGGCTTTCAGCATGGGGAGTTCTGCGGGACTTACAAGGCGCGGAGATGCAAAGAAGTTGCCCGCATGATCACCCGCGGGCTTCGATGCCCGACGAGTCTCCCGTCAGTTCCTCAATCTCTCCCGCCAGCGTCTCCGCCTCACTTTGCAGCGCTGCCAGTTCCGTCTCCAGGCTCTCAGCGTGCCGGCCCACCGTCTCGTCGAAGAACTCCGGCGACCGCTCCGTGAGCCGGTACAATTCGTAGTCGGGACTTTCCCGGAGTTCATTCATCGCCTCCAGCACACGCACGATTTCCAGTTCGATGCTCTCCCACAGCCGCCGCAGTTGCGCGATCTGATCCTCCTCGCGGAAATCGAGCGGCGCCCAGCCCTGCCGCAGGATGAATCCGTGCGGGTCCTCCGCGATCATCCGCAGCGTCGCCAAATCGCCGCTCTCCTTCGCCGCATTGATCGCCGCCGTCAGCCGGTGATAGGTTTCCTGCTTCTCCGGCTCCTGCGCGAACCGGTCAGGGTGATACAGCCGCACCAGCTTCCGCCTTTTTCACCTGGTGGGGCGATGCTCCCGCAGAGCCCACTTTTCCTCCGTTCCTCCGCCATCGCCGCCGCCGTCTCCTCGTAATCCTGCTCGGTCCGCGCGCTTGCCTGACGATATTCCTCCTGCACCTGCGCCGCCTCTTCCTCGCCGTGCCGCACCAGCATTTCGAGAAACTTCCGCCCGTAGCGCGGGCATGGCGACAGCCTGCCCGTGTTCGCCTCCTCACGCGCTTCTTCTCGCGTTGAAGCAAACACGGCCAGCCCCAAGGGCATGACCGCGCTACGTTTCCTGCCGCCAGACGACCGCGCACCGCCTCCACCAGCGCCCGCAACCGCTGCAATTCCGGATCTACATAAACCACCAGCCCGCTCCCCGCGGTGGACGCCTCCGCCGATCCACCGGCGCTCTCCCACGCCACGAACACCGGCGCTTCCGTCGCTTCCCGCAACTGCCGCAAATACCAGCGCCCCATCCTAGCATTCCGTTCATTCGCCGACTTCGCCAATCCTTCCAGCCACCCGCGCAATCCGGCATCCCGTCCCGCGTCCGCCAGCGACTTGCCCTTATGCTTCCCGAACGCAATGCGCGACGGATACCATTCCTCGCCGGCATAGGCCGCCAGTTGCTCCCACGTCAGAAGCCCGCGCTGCTCGGCAATCGGACGCAGCACCGTGGCGAAAAGATCAGCCACCGTCTCGACATCCCCTAACGCCGTGTGCGCCCCGCGTTCCGGCAGCCGGTAATACTGCCGCAGCGCACAACACCGCGGCGCTTACGATTGGATGATGGCGGTCAAACCTGTTACCACCCAGGGCACGAACAGCTCAGTGACAACGTCTTCCTCCGTGATTGGTGGAGCCCGTTGTTCCTCCGGTTTGCCTCGCGAGGCCCATGCGGGTGCTCGAACGCAGTTTTTTCGTTTCATCCACATTTTCCCCGTCAGGATTTTCCTCCGCCGACGAAAGTGGTATGTCTCCGTAATTCCCGTGACCCACTCGCACACATTTCCCCTGAACGGCATTCGCGACTCCGCGGCCGGCGAGGGGTCGTGCGACGAAGTCTTCACTGGTCTCCTTGTCACTAATGGCGATGACCTCCGGGCTTTCATCGCCGCGCTCACTCGCGATTCCTCCGTGCGCGACGATCTTTATCAGGAAACCGCCCGCGCGCTCTGGACTGCCTTCGACCACTATGATCCCTCCCGCCCTTTCGGTGCATGGGCCCGGGGCGTGGCGCGGCATGTAATCCTCCAGTTTCGCCGACGTATTTTCAGGGAATCGGCCATTTTCTCTCCGACCGCGATGGAAACTATCGCCGCTGCATGGGAGCAAGAAGCCGAGCAGGACGACTCACCTCGCATGCTTCGACTCGCTGCCTTGCAGGAATGTCTTGCCGCTCAGCCGCCGGCCAGCCGCGAGGCGATCACCGCCTTCTACACCGGCGGTCACCGCGTCGCAACCATCGCCGCTACGATGGGCCACACCATTGATGCAGTATATCAGCTTCTCTCCCGCACCCGCGCCCGCCTGGCCGCCTGCATCCGCGCCCGGATGCGCGATTACGACTGCGCGGATCAATCTTAAACAACCACGCACGCCATGCTCACGCTCATCTCCCGTTGTATCGCCGGTGACGCCACGCCCTCCGAATGGTCCGCACTCGACAAGACTCTCGCGAATGATCCGGCTACCGCCCGCCGCTGGGTGCAGGAGTCCCGTCTGCACCACGACCTGACAATCCTCGCCGGAGTTCCGGTCGCCCGCCCGCGCCGGAATTACCTCTTCCCTGTGACTCTTGCCGCCGTGGCAAGTCTCGCCGCTGCCGCCGCCGCAGTCATGCTGCTATCGTTGCCACCCGCTCCGCCTGCTTCATCCCCGCAAACGCTCACCGAGCATCTAAGTGCAACTCCCGCCGCCGAACCTGAGCCCGCACCTGCTTCCCCAAAGATCCGCTACACTTCCGTTCTGATCAGGGACAAGGTCGTTGCCCTCACCTTTGAAGATGGACCTGTAATTCCCAACACCCTTCGCCTGCTCGACGTGCTGAAGACCGAAGGCGTCACGGCCACTTTCTTTCCGACGGGCGCGAACGCAGAAAAGAACCCGGAACTCATCCGGCGCATGATCGCCGACGGCCATGAGGTCGCGAACCACACATGGACACATCCAATGATGTCCCGCATCCCTGACGCAAAATTCCGCGAAGAAATCCAACGCGCCCAGCAACTCCTCGGCACTCTCACGGGAAAAGCCCCCGTGCTCTGGCGTCCGCCCTACGGCGCGATTACGGAGCAGCAGATAGATTTCGTCCATCGCGAGTATGGCCTCACAACCATTCTGTGGTCGGTGGATCCCGAGGACTGGAAAGACCGCGATGCCGCAAAGACCACCGCCCGCATTCTCAAGGGAGCCCACCCAGGCGGAATCCTCCTGCTTCACGACATCCACCGATCTTCCATCGATGCCGTTCCCGGCATTCTCAAAGGCCTCAGGGAAGCTGGCTACTCATTCGACACCGTCTCCCGCCTCATTGCCCGTGCAAATGCCGGTCTGCCTCCGCCGAAGGGAAAATAGTTGCGTCCCTTCCTCCTTACTGCACGACTACTGAGGGATGCTCCCGCATTTCTGGAAAGGCAATAAGTGGCTGAAGTCGGTAGAACACCAGCCATCTTGTCGACGAGTGGTTTCATGAGTTGACTTTCTTCGCCAAAATGCTGAATATTTAGCACTTCAATTCACCCACCTACAACCATGAAACATTTCCTTTTCGTTCTTGTTGCGGGCAGCATCCCGCCCCTCTCGCTCTCTGCTCAGAATGAACCCGCCGCGGCAGGTGAAAAGGCCGACGCCATGCCCGGGGAACTGACCGCTGACCAAATCGTCGATACCGTCAAAAAGGGACTCCCTTTCCTGCAGCCCCTCCAGGGGAATCTCAAAAAGAACGGCAAGGAGGTGCCCTTCGTGCTCGAGATGAGTTGAAACAACAGGCCACACCAGTAATTGAGGAAGTCGCTGGCGTTGAACTGCTTGCGGGCGGTGCTCAGCGGGTATGACCGCCATCCCCGATGGCCCAAAGGCCGGGGAGAATTTTCCCATGAACTTTGTCGCCAGGAATCTGTTCCTCGTTGCGACCCCGCCGGGGAACAACGGGCCGCACCAATAATTGACACCAATAATTGAGGAAATCGCCGGCATTGAACCGATAGCGGGGCGCGCGCCAATCCGGGGGGTGCGCTGGAACTTACCCGGCGCGGGAGTCGAGAAGTTACCTGGGAACCTGCGGGCTCCAACTGTGTAGTGGTGCATTCTCGTCGACGTCAGTTACCTGAGTTCGTCAAAGTTAGCCGGTTACTCTGACGTCATCAGAAATCGACGCTCCTGGGAACCGGGGTTGAACTTCGGGACAGAAGCGCAAGCCTGAGCGGAAAGAAGCCTGAGCCATGAAACCCTCCTTCGTTGCCTACATTGATGAGTCCGGGGACGAGGGGTTTTGTGTTCAACGATGATGGCAGCGGGAGCACCCGCTGGTTTGTGCTGTCGGCGGCGGTGATCCGGCAGGTGAACGATCTGCAATTGGTGTCGTGCCTCAAGGCGGTGCGCGAGGTGCTGCGGAAGGCCTCGAAGACGCCGCTGCATTTCGTGGATTTGAAGCACGAGCAGCGCGTGCCTTACATCCGGCGCATCGGGGAACTGCCCATCCGCACGGTCAGTGTAGAACAACTGGCCACACCAGTAATTGAGGAAGTCGCTGGCATTGAACTGCTTGCGGGCGGTGCTCTGCCGGGTTTGAAACCACAGCCCATGATGCACATTACCCGGCCGGAGGCCCGCGGAGAAATTAGCCGGTGGTGGAGCGGAACCACCGGAATGTGCCCGCCGAACGGGTCGCGGCCTGGCAGGTGCGCGGGAACCACGCGCGCTCACCACAGATACCGGTCGTCATATTCCACTCGCCCCTTTTGCAGAAGCCTGACGTATTCCTAATGAGGCGATGCGGGAGGTGTTCCTCCTGGCCGGGGACGCAGGTGTGACTTTTTCGACAGGGGAGGCGCTCCTGATGACTTTCACCGCGGGGCCGTTGCGTGCTGTTCACCCGGCTCCGCGCCACCCTGTTTGGAGTGGGATCAGCAGGAGCTTCTCCCCACCGTTTCTAAATGCACCTGTTGCGGGGGAGTGATGTGCGAAGCTACAAGACTGGGGGGCACGCCCTGCCGCACTATGCTCAGGGAATGGCAATCTCCGGATCGCCGGGGCGGTGGAAGGCGAGGAAGTGGCGGGTGTTGAGGGTGTAGAGTTTTCGGGCGCGGGCTTTGCGGGCGGAGGCGAGATGGAGGAAATCGTGGACGGCACCGCCGCGAATGCCGCGTGATTCTGAGGTCGTGAGGCTGCGCAGGACGGCGGCGGCGGAAAGGTCCACCACTTTCACCCGCGGCAGGATATTCACCGTTAGCAACTGCACGGCTTCCGTCGCAGTGAGGCGCAATCCAAGGCGTCCGCCGGTGAGGGTGGAGAAGGATTCCGCCAGCGCATGGGACCGGATGCGCAGTGAGTCGGTGCCCAGGAGCAGGGCGGCACAGGCTTCGTGGTGCGGCTCGATTTCCGCGACCGCCGCGACGATGATGGAGGAATCCAGAAAGACGATCATGGCCGGGAAGTCCTGCGGCGCAGGAACGGCGCGGCGAGTTCGGCATCGCGTTCGGCCCGTTCCGCCTCAATGGCGGCGGCGATATCCGCGCCCGGCGGGAAGCCGGTGGCGACGAGGAGTTTGCCTTTTCGGATGAGCCGCGCCGCGCCGGGAGCAGGGTTGGGGGATCGTTTGGGGCGCAGGGTGATGCTGTCGCCGGTGACATCCATTTCGAGCCGTGTCCGCCCCTTCAACTGGAAGCGGTTGCGCACACGTTTGGGGAGTTCGATGCAGCCCGCTTCGTTCATGGTGACGGTCATGTTCATGAGTTCGTCCCTACGACTGAGGAGCGGCTGCTTCAAGAGTCGGTTGAGGGGAAATTGAGGTTCATTCAGCCGCCGGTTCCGCGCCGCACGGTGAGAAGACGCCGCTGCATTTCGTGGACTTGAAGCACGAGCAGCGCGTGCCTTACATCCGGCGTATCGGGGAGTTGCCCATCCGCACGGTGAGTGTGCTGGTGTACAAGCCGCTCATCGCGGAGCCGGAGAAGTTTCAGAGCACGAAGTATCTGCTCTATCGCTACGCCACGCGGCTGCTGCTGGAGCGGGTTTCGTGGCTGTGCCGGAATCAGCGTCGCGCCGGTGAGGGCAATGGCTTCACGGAGATCACTTTCTCCAACCGCAGCAACATGTCCTACGAAGACATCCGCAACTATCTGCGGCTGTTGCTCAGGCAGGCGGAGGCGAATCCCGAGTCCGTGCAGATAGACGGCACGGTGATTGACCCGGATCGAATTCACTCGGTAGAGCATTCCAAGCTGGCGGGATTGCAGGTGGCGGATGCGGTGGCGTCGGGCTTCCATTTTGCCGTGAAGGTGAACCGCTACGGGGAGAGCGAGACCAGCTACCTGTCGCACCTGAAGAAGACGATCTTCCGTCAAAAGGGCGAGGCGATGGGCTACGGTCTGAAAGTGTGGCCGGAGGATTTCGAGACTGTAAAATCAAAAGCCCCCGAGTCGGAGATCCTCGAAGGCTTGTGAAATTGAATGGTCCCAGGAACCGAGTATCCCACCCGTAAAGGGCTGCCACTCGCGGGGAGCGGCCTCTACATTTCCTGCGCTTACCGGTGGCACAGGTCGCGGAGTTTACGGGAATGTCAAGTCGTGCCTCCCCCATCACAGGGGACGCAGGCCTGACTTTATGCGCCTGCGGCGAGGTGCGGCGGGCGGCATGAGTTCACGTCGGGTTTCCGCGCACGACGCGGATCAATTGACCGGCGAGTTCACCCGCCGCGCAGATGGCTTCATGGATATGCCATGGTGAATGGGTGCCACAGGACTGGCGGGGCGTCTATCTTCGCCCGTGTTGAACTGCTGGCGGGCATCCGCGCGGGCCCGGCGCTGAGACGCCAGCCTACTTGAGGTGGGCTTGGCAGGAGCCGCGCACCACCGTTTCTTACGTTCCGGCGAGGATCTCCGGGCGCTGCTTCACAAGTTGGAGGAGTTTGAGGGCGGCGCCGCTGGGCTTGCGGGTGCCGGATTCCCAACTGACGGCGGTCTTCTGCGTGACGTTGAGGAGGGCTGGAAGACCGACTGAGCGATTTGGCCGATCGCCCTTGAACCAACAAGTGGACATGGAACTGCGCGGGCGCTGCGGACGTGAAAAAACTTTCCGGGAAACTTTCGCGGAAGCCGTTATGAATGCCGCACCATGCCTGCGGCTCCACGACTCTCCGTTCCCAAAACTCTCAAGCTGTTCATTGGCGGGAAATTTCCGCGCACCGAAAGCGGACGGGTGCTGACAGCGACGGCACCGGCGAACGGCGCGCACCTCGCCCACTACTGCCGCGCATCCCGCAAAGATCTGCGTGATGCCGTGACCGCCGCCCGCAAAGGCGCGGCGGCATGGGCCGCGGCCACGCCTTACCTGCGCAGCCAGATTCTCTATCGTCTCGCCGAAATGCTGGAGGCACGCGCGGCCAGCATGGCGGACGAACTCGCCGCCGCCACCGGCGCGAGGCCGTCCGCCGCCGCTGCCGAAGTCACCGCTTCCATTGACCGCCTCGTCCATCTCGCCGGCTGGCCTGACAAACTGCAGCAGGTCTTTGGCAGCGTGAATCCGGTCGCGGCCCCCTACTTCAATTTCAGCACGCTCGAACCCAGCGGGGTCACCGTTCTTTTCGCTCCGGACACCCCCGCTCTGCTCTCGCCGGTTTCACTCATCGGCAGTGCGCTCGCGGCCGGCAATTCCTGCATCCTCATCGCCGGCGACAAATTTCCCACACCCGTCATCACCCTCGCCGAAGCCATCGCCACCAGCGACGTGCCGTCAGGCACCGTCAACATCCTCACGGGTCAACGCGCCGAACTCGCTCCGCCCGCCGCCGGTCATCACGACGTGGACAGCATCGTGGACGCCAGCGGCGACCCGGCGCTCGCCGCCATTCTTCAAGCCGGCGCCGCCGTGAATCTGAAACGGGTCCAGACATGGGAAGGCACGGATGTCAGCCCTTACCAACTGCTGGGACTCACCGAGACGAAGACGACGTGGCATCCAGTGGGGGGGTAGAAGCACCAAGCACCAAGCACCAAAGAAGCTCCAAACATCAAACTCAAAAGTTCCCTCAGTGGAGGAGGTTTTCCAGGCAATTCGTTTTGAAGCTTGGAGCTTGATGTTTCTTTGGAACTTGGTTCTTGGAGCTTGGTGCTTTCCGATCCCATGCACATTCCCTCACTGATTTCCAAAAAACGCGACGGCTCCGCCCTCACGGAGTCCGAAATCGCCTTTCTCATCACCGGCCTCACCGACGGCAGCATCCCGGATTACCAGTGGAGCGCGCTGGCGATGGCGATTTTCTTTCGCGGCATGTCGGCGGAGGAAACGTGGGCGCTGACGCAGGCCATGCGGGACAGCGGGGACGTTTTGTTCTGGGGCGCGCCGGGCACGCGGCCGGTCGTGGTGGATAAACATTCGACCGGGGGAATCGGCGACAAGACTTCGCTCATCCTTGCGCCGCTGCTGGCGTGCGACGGACTGTGGGTGCCGATGATTTCCGGCCGCGGACTCGGCATCACCGGAGGAACGCTGGACAAGCTGGAAAGTATTCCGGGATTTCGTGTCGGGCTCAGCACCGCGGAAATGCGCGCGCAGTTAGAGCGCCTCGGCTGCTTCATGGCTGGACAGACGGCGTCGTTGTGTCCGGCGGACCGGAAGCTTTATGCGCTGCGTGATGTTACCGGCACGGTGCCGAGCATTCCTCTGATTACCGCCAGTATCATGAGCAAAAAGCTGGCCGAAGGGCTGGACCGGCTGGTCCTGGATGTGAAGTGGGGCACGGGAGCGTTCATGCAAACGCGCGCCGACGCTGAGTCGCTGGCACTCGCCCTGACCGAAGCCGGCCGTCTCGGCGGCGTGGAGGTAAAGGCACTGCTCAATCCCATGAGCGAACCGCTCGGCTGCGCGGCAGGCAACGCCCTCGAGGTGCGTGAAGTCATCGCCACACTGCACGGACGGGGGCCACAGGATCTCGTGAACCTGACGCTCGATTTGGCCTGCGCTGTTTCCGGGACGCCGCGCGATGTGCATCACCGCCGCATGGTGGACGGCACGGCATGGCTGAAGTTTCAGGATATGGTCACCGCCCAGGGTGGCAACGGCGATGCGCTCACGGAAGACGGATTGCCGTCGGCGCCGGTCATCGTGGATGTGCCCTCGCCGGCATCCGGTGTTGTCAGAAAAGTGGACGCCGCTGTGATCGGTCAGGCGGTGCTCCAGCTTGGAGCCGGTCGCGCCCGGGCGACAGATGCCGTGGATCACGCCGTGGGTATTGATTCGCTCTGTAAATCCGGCGCTTCCGTTGTCGCCGGCGATTCGCTCTGCCGCATTCATGCCCGCACACAAGCCGCGGCGGAGGAAGCGGCCTCGACGGCCCTGGCAGGAATCGAAATCGCGTGAGCGGCTAGGCGAACAGCTTCCGGTAGGCCTCACCTTCATTCAGCGTCGGGCGTTCCGGGCGGCCTTTGTATTTGTAGATGAGATCCATGTTTCCGATGCCCAGCGCGTGGAGAATCGTGGCGTGGAGGTCGTGGACGTGCAGCCGGTCTTCCACCGCGTGGAATCCGAGTTCGTCCGTGGAGCCGATCGTTTGCCCGCCTTTGACTCCGCCGCCGGCCATCCACATGGTGAAGCCCCAGGGATTGTGGTCGCGCCCGTCGCCTTTTTCGCTCTGCGGCGTGCGCCCGAATTCTCCGCCCCACACGACGAGCGTCTCGTCGAGCAACCCTCGCGCTTTCAAATCCTTGAGCAGGCCGGCGATCGGCTTGTCCGTGGCGCGGCACAGGCCGCTGTGGTTCGACTCCATCTTGCTGTGCGCGTCCCATTTGCTGCCGGCACCGCTGTAGAGCTGCACAAACCTTGTGCCGCGCTCCACCAGCCGCCGCGACAGCAGGCACATGCGGCCGAACGTTTCCGTCTCCTTTTCGTCAATGCCGTAAAGCTGCTGTGTGGCCTCTGTCTCTTTTGTCAGGTCCACCGCTTCGGGCGCGGAGGCTTGCATCCGGTAGGCGAGTTCGTAGCTGGCGATGCGCGCTTCGAGTTCACTGTTCTCCGGATGCTGCCCGGCGTAACGGCGGTTCATGCGGTCGAGGAAAGCCAGCTTGCTGCGCTGCCTGGAATCGGTCACCGAGCCGGGCGGATGCAGATTCGGAATCGGTTCCGCGCCCGGCGTGATGCGGGTGCCCTGCCATGCCGCGGGCATAAAGCCGGCGCTCCAGTTGCGCGGCCCGTTGATGACCGGCGTGGGATTATCCTGCATGACGACGAACGCCGGCAGATCGCGATTGGCCGTGCCGAGGCCATAGCTGACCCAGCTTCCCAGACTCGGGCGTCCGCCGAGCGTGCTGCCGGTATTCATCTGACAAACGCCCGACGAATGATTCACCCCATCGGCCCAGCAGGAGCGAATGACGGCGATGTCATCCACACACGTCGCCGTGTGCGGCAGCCAATCGCTTACCCACAGCCCGCTTTGCCCGTGCTGCTTCCAGGTGCGTTTGCACTCCAGCAGCGGGGAATTGAATTCGCCCATCGCGGTGATGACTGGCTTGAAGCTGTCGGGGATTTTTTGCCCGGCGAGTTTGTTGAGTGTGGGTTTGGGATCGAAGAGATCAATGTGGCTTGGCCCGCCTTCCATGAAGAGGAAGATCACACTTTTCGCCTTCGCGGGAAAATGCGGTCTCTGTGCCGCACCGGGGTTCTCCACACTGGCCGCGGATACTTCCCGGCCCAGCAAATGGGCCAGCGCCAGCGCGCCGAAGCCGCCGCCCGCCTGGCGCAGGAAATCGCGCCGGCTGTGCGTATAGTGAATGTTGCCGCAACTCATGAGAGCACGGATACGCGCCGCCCGGCTTCGCGCCAGTTACTTGTTCGCGCCCCTCGCGGATGGACTTCCGAGTTGCCCGCCGGGAAAAATGGCGCGTGATGGCCGCCTTTTCACCGCCCCGATACCCAGTGCTTCTGTTCCGATCCACTCTTCTCACCGCCGCCCTCCTGACCTCCTGCACGCTGCCGCCTCCCGGAACGCAGCCGCCGTTGCCCGATGGCTCGCAGCCAGGCTCCGAATGGACGGCACCCTATTCCGGACGCACGAAAGCCGAGCCGACGGCATGGCTGGAGCAGTTTGATGACGCGTCGCTGCGTGCCGCGGTGCGGGAGGCGGTGGCGGCGAATCCTGATCTCCATGCGGCTGCGGCGAGGATGCGTCAGGCCCGGATCCGGGCGGTGCGCGACGGGGCGGCACGGCTGCCGGAGGTGGATGCCGGACTGAGATCTGCGCAGTCCGGAGATGATGCGACCAAGTGGAACTTTGAAAACGAATACGCGCTCACCTTGTCAGTCTCGTGGGAGGCGGATGTGTGGGGACGGGTGCGTGATAACGTTTCCGCCTCCATGGCCACAGCTCAGGCGGCGGAGGCGGACTATGCCGCGGCGCGGCTCTCGCTGGCCGCCAACGCCGCGAAGGCGTGGTGCAATCTCCTCGAGGCGGAGGCGCAGGTGGAACTCGGGAAGCGCACCGTGGACACCTTCCGTATTGGACTGACTACGGCGGACCGCGCCTTCGATAAAGGCGTGAAGGGAGTGACCACACTCGATGTCCGCCTTGCCCGGAGCAGTCTCGCGGCCAGCGAATCGAATCTCCAGGCGCGACTGCGCGCGCGTGACGCCGCCCAGCGGTCGCTGGAGGCGCTGCTCGGCCGCTATCCTGCCGGAACGGCGAAAACGTCGCAGCGATTGCCTGAACTCCGCCGCGGGGTGCCGGCCGGACTGCCGAGCACGCTGCTGCTGCGCCGTCCTGACATCCTGGCTGCAGAACGCCGGATCGCCGCCGCGATGAAGCGCGAGGATGCCTCTCGCAAAGCATTACTGCCATCCTTCCGCCTCTCCGCCGGTGCCGGCACCAGCGATGCGCAGCTCAGCGATCTGCTCGATGAGCGGAAACTCGTGGCCAGCCTGCTCGAGTCCCTCACACAGCCGTTGTATAAAGGCGGGGCGTTGCGGGCCACGGTGCGGTTGAATGAAGCGGAACGTCAGGAACTGGTCAGCCGCTATGCCGCCACGGTGATCACCGCCTTCCAGGAAGTGGAAACGGCGATGGCAGCGGAGACTTACATCACCGAGCAGATCAAGTCGCAGCGTGTTTTTGTTAAGGAATCCGTCGAGTCCGAGCGACTGGCGATTTCAGAATATGAGAAAGGTATTCAGGCAGCGGACGGAGTGGCGGCGCTGCGCCTGCTGGAAACACAGCGCCGCTCGTTCGATTCGCAGAGCGGCCTGCTCCGGCTGCAAAACCAACTGCTCCAGGCGCGCATTGACCTGTGCCTCGCGCTCGGTGGCGGGTTTTAGCACCCCGATCCGCGTTGACGGCTTCCCGGTGTTTCTTTTTGCATCATTCCTTCTCCCGGGTGAATCCTGCTGCCATGCACCGCACTCTCTTCCTGCTCCCGCTCATCGCTTTCACGACGCTCACCGCCGCCGACTGGCCACAGTTCCGCGGGCCTAACGGCGACGGTCATGCCAGTGTCAAGAATCTGCCGCAGGAATGGAGCAGCGAAAAGAACATCGCATGGCGCGCGGAGATTCCCGGGCGCGGCTGGTCGTCGCCGGCATTGTCGGGCGGGAAGATTTATCTAACAACGGCAGTGGTGACCTCCGGTGAGGAGGCGAGCCCCAAGGCGGACCGTTCGCTGCGCGCGCTGTGTCTCGATGCCGTCACGGGAAATGTCGTGTGGGATCGCGAAGTTTTCTCGCAGGACGGCGCAACCGCGCCGGACAGCATCCACCGCAAGAACGGTCACGCGAGTCCCACACCGGTGGTCTCAGACGGTCGCGTGTATGTTCACTTTGGTCACCAGGGCACCGCGTGCCTGGACCTGACAGGAAAAAAAATCTGGGAGAACCGCACACTCAAATATCAGCCTCAACACGGGAATGGAGCGTCGCCCATCCTCGTGGACGGAAACCTTGTCTTCTCCTGCGACGGACGCGACGAACAGTTTGTGGCCGCGCTGAAGGCGACCAACGGTGCGGTGGCGTGGAAGTTTAAGCGTCCTACGGAGGCATCGAAGAAGTTCGCCTTCGCCACTTCCAGCGTGATCACGGTGGCCGGCAAAAAGCAGATTATCTCGCCCGGAGCGGACATGGTGAATGCACTCGATCCTGTCAGCGGCAAGGAGATCTGGCGCGTCGGCTACGAAGGCTACAGCAACGTGCCCAACGCCGTCTATGGCGACGGTCTCGTCTTTGTGAGCAGCGCCTTCGATACCCCTGAGGTGCTCGCCATCGATCCCACTGGTCACGGCACGATCACGGACACTCACGTCAAATGGATTGAAACGAAGTACGCGCCGAAGACACCCTCGATGATTTTCGACGACGGGCTTCTCTACATGCTCACCGACAGTGGCATCGTCGCCTGCCGCGAGGCGAAGACCGGCAAACTGCTCTGGGAGTCCGACCGCATCCTGCGCGATTCCTCAGCCTCGCCGATTCTTTGTGAGGGTAAAATCTATGCACTCGATGAGTTCGGCAAATGCGCCATCCTCGCCGCTGGCCGCGAGTATAAACTGATCGCCACCAACGAACTCGCCGACGAACGCACCCTCGCCAGCATGGCCGTGGATGACGGCACAATCTATCTGCGCGGCGAGAAGACGCTTTATTGCATCAAGGCGAAGTGAACCCGCTCGCCGATCTCATCCGCGCCCACATCCTCCGTTCCGGCCCGATGCCGTTCGCGAGTTTCATGGGCATGGCGCTGTATCATCCGGAGCACGGCTACTATGCCAAAGGTCCGGGGCGCACGGGACGCGGTGGAGATTTTTTCACGAGCGTGAGTGTGGGGCCGGTGTTCGGTGAACTGATGGCCGGGCAGTTTTGTGAGGTATGGGAGCAGTTGGGAAAGCCGGACCCGTTCACCGTGCTGGAGCGCGGCGCGAGCGACGGGGCCTTTGCCCGCGATGTGCTGACGTGGGCGGCGCGGGAACGGGCGGACTTCTTTCTCGCGCTGCAGTATCGAATAGACGAGCCGCTGCCGGCATTGGCGCGGGCGCAGCGGGAGTTGCTGATGGATTTCTCCGGCAATGTACAGTGGGGATTCGGTGAGCCTGGGATTGGTGTCTTTTTTGCCAACGAATTGCTCGATGCCGTGCCCTTTCGCCGCCTCCGCTGGACGGGCAGTGAGTGGCGGGAACTCTTGGTTGGCCTGCATGACGCCGGCGCATTTACCTGGATCGAAGGCGAACTGCGCGACTACGCCTGCCTGCGCCGTCTCGCCACGCTGGGCACGGATTTTCCCGCCGGCTATACGACGGAAATGGCGCCGGCGGTGGGCACCGAGGTGTGGACTGCCGGCGCTGCTCTGACGCAGGGTGCGCTGTTTTTCTGTGACTACGGCCACGCGGTGGGGGACTATTATCATCCGTCGCGGACTACCGGCACGATCCGATGCTACCGCGAGCACCGGGCGCACGAAGATCCGTTCGATGCCGTCGGCGAGACTGACATCACGGCACATGTGGACTGGAGTCTTGCGGCACTGGCGGCGGGCCGTGGAGGCTGTGCGGTGCTCGCGTTTCTTGATCAGTCGCGCTTTCTCACCGGCGCGGCGGAGCCGGTGCTGCGCGGCATGGAGGGGAAAGTTCCTGACACCGGGGCAGGGAAGTGGTTGCGGCAATTCAAGACGCTGACCCATCCCTCGCAGATGGGTCGCAGCTTTCAGACGCTCGTGCTTGGGAAAAATCTGCCGTCCGGCTTTTCGCTCACCGGACTCAATCACGCCCGCGAGCAGGATTCCGGGGAGTTGACGGCGGGATGACATGGATCACGATCACGCCGTATGCGCGATGACGTCACAAATGTGGTCCGCAGCGCGTTCGGGCGCCAGCCTGTGCATCGCTGCGCCGAGACTGCGCAGCTTCTCCTGATCACCGAGCAGATCGAGCAGCAGCGGGGCGAGTTGTCCGGCGGCGATATCTTTTTCCTCCACTGCGACCGCGG
This sequence comes from Verrucomicrobiota bacterium, assembly GCA_031414455.1. Taxonomy (GTDB): domain Bacteria; phylum Verrucomicrobiota; class Verrucomicrobiia; order Verrucomicrobiales; family V1-33; genus V1-33. The sequence goes on along the minus strand of JANNVM010001033.1, from coordinate 11,941 downwards.
CACCGGCGCTGGTGAAGACATCAGCGTTGCGGCGCTGATGATCGTCGGCGGCGGTCGGATAGGGAACGAGAACGGAAGGCAGCCCCCATGCGCTGAGCTCGGTGAGGCTGCTGGCGCCGGAGCGGCAGACAGCCACGCTGGCGAGTGAGTAGGCGAGTTCCATGCGCTGGCAAAACGGGACCACGCGAGCCGTTAGGGCCGGCACCGCGGCGCAGGCGGCGCGCACGGCTTCGTATTCCCCGGGCCCGGTAATATGGATCAACTGCACGCGGTCCGCCGCCGCCGCGAGCGTCGGCAGCGCGGCGATGACGGCATTGTTCACGCCCCTGGCCCCCTGACTCCCCCCCATGACGAGGACGGTTGGTTTTTCGTCCGGCAGGTCGAAGAAAGCGCGGGCCTCCGCCACATCCGCCGGGGGCATGATCGAGGGGCGCAGCGGGGTGCCGGTGACTTTCGTGCGCCCGGCGGGGAAATGTTTCGCGCATTCCGCCAGCCCCAGGAGCACGAGCCTGCAGAACTTCGCCGTCATGCGGTTGGCTTTGCCGGGGACGGCATTGGATTCGTGGACGAATGTCTTCAGGCCGAGCTTTTTCCCTGCCATGGCCGGCGGCAGGGAGGTGAAGCCGCCCATGCCGAGGACGGCGGTGGCTCGGAAGTCGCGCAGCAGTTTCACGCAGTGCTGCCGGGTCTTCAAAAAGCGCCAGGTGAACTTCACCATGGCGAAGGAGAGCGGTTTCGGCATTGCGATGGCCGGGATTTTTTCAAATTGCAGATCCCCCTGGCCTTCCGTGGCCAGCGCGTCTATTTGCTTCTCCGAGATGAGGATGAGTGTCTCCCAGCCGCGGGCCTTCGCCGCCCGGGCCACGGCGATACCTGGAAAAAGGTGCCCGCCGGTGCCGCCGCAGGCGATCACAAGCCGTTCAGGGGAGGGCGCGGGGGATGGACTCATGGCGGACGGGATGGATGGCCGCCCGGCCTTCGCAAGCACGGAAAGCGAAAGTCTTGACTATCCGGGAATAAACGGGACCATCGGCGCATCTGACACCGGTCACGGAGCGTTCCGTCTCCGGTCACCCACACTAAAACACCACACACCATGAAGAAACTCATCGCCGCCCTCATCGTCAGCCTGCTCTGCGCCGCCGGAGCCAACGCCGACGACGCCGTTAACAAGAAATGCCCCGTCAGCGGCAAAGACGTCGTCGCCGATCAAACCTCCACTGTCAGTGTCACCGTCGGATTCTGCTGCGCCAAGTGCCAGGGTAAGTTCGAAGGAGACGCCAAAGCGAAAGCCGACGCCGTCAAGAAATACGCCGGCAGCAAAGACTCACCCGCGAACACGAAGTGCGTCATGAATGCGAGCAAGGACGTCGACAAAGACCACACCGCCACGGCCTCCACTACTGTCGCGTTCTGCTGCGACAAGTGTAAGGCCAAGTTCGATGCGGACCCCAAGAAGTTCATGGACAAGGTGAAGTAACGTCTCCGCAGCCACGCTGCCCTTTTCGAGAGACCGGCTGCCGTCAGGCGCCGGTCTTTTTTTTCGGCAGACCCTGGAGCGGATGCTGCTCCCATGTGCCGCAATGCCAGCCATTCCCGTCACGGTCTGCGCGGGTTTGTCTGCATGAAACCCATCAACCGCGACCGGCTCCCGCTGAAGACCAGCCCGTGGTGGTTCCCTTACACTGACAAAAAGCGCAGCGGCTTCAAAACCCTTACCCGCATTCTCCACAAGTGGGGTCTGAAGCGGTGGCTGTGATTCAGCTATACCGTAGTCAAATCCCGCCTCGAGAAAACGATGCCCGCGGCGAGCCACAATAACCCTCCCATGCAAGTTAGAACACCCATGTCCATCCACGGACGGATTCCATGCAGCATCACGTCCACCGGGCGGTGGTAGTGGAGCGGGCTCAGGAATACCACCGTTTTCAGCGGCTGCCAGAATTGCGCGAGGTAGTGAAGCAGGAACAGCACGAGGAGAATGAGGAAAGCGGTGGTCATCGCCCGGCCGCGGCGGCTGCTGAAGGACGAGACCAGCCATGCGAGGCCGCCTACGGCACCGTAGAGGCAGAAGAAATTGAGCAGTACGATGAGAATCCGCAGGAGCTCGGGCCGCTGTTCAGGCGCGAGGGCCAGGCCGCCGAGGAGATTGCCCGCCAGCGCCGCAGCGAGCAGGGCCGCACCGCAAACCAGCCACACGAAGGTTTCGGAAAAGAACACGTCCCACCGTGACACCGGCAGTCCGAGGAAAACGTCGGCCGTGCCCTGATCCACTTCGCCGGCGGGCACCCGTGTGCAGCACACCAGTGCGTGAGCCCACGTCAGCGCGAGGACCACGGGATGCACCCACGCCATCGCATGGAACAGGTGCGGACCGATGCGACTGGTGACCTCCGTTCCCAGCATCGCCTGCATGATGTTGCGGACGAACTCCATTTGCATCCAGTCCTGGGAGATTTGCGCACTGAACCTCGGAAGAACAAAAGCGAGAGCGGCTTCCACGCCCATAAGGACAATACCGAGCAACAGTGTGGTTGGCCACATCTCCCGAAACGCGCGCATGATCAGGCCGCGATTCATGATTCGACCTCCTCATGTTTCTGATAGAATCGTCCGAACAGACTCTCCAGGTCCGGGCGCCCGATGCCCAGTTCCTCTACCGGATTTCCGGCGAGGAAATCCACCAGTTGATGCGCCGGCCCGTCCAGCGTGCCCTGCCACACCGCTCCTTCCCGCCGCGTTAGTTTTAAGAATGATGGAGGCGTGATAGCCCGCGCGTGCGACTCATCCCGCCAGCGAATGGTGACACTGTGCCCGGCGCGGTCGCGCAGTGCATGAAGGGACTCATTGGCCACCAGTTCCCCGTCGCGGACGATGGCCACGCGGTCACACAACTGCTCGACCTCGCTGAGCGAATGACTGGAGAAGAACACCGTGTGCCCAGCCTTTGCCCGCTCGCGCAGGAGATCGTGCAGCACCCTTTGCATCAGCGGATCGAGGGCACTCGTCGGTTCATCCAGCACCAGAAGCCGCGGCGAATGAACCAGCGCCAGGATGAGTCCGAGCTTCTGCCGCGTCCCCAGAGACATATTGCGAACCTTGACCCGCAGGTCGAAATCAAACCGCTCCGCCAGTTTGCGTCCGGGGCTCCTGAGATCGTAACGGCGCACGGAGCCGAAGATGGAGAGTGCCGAGACCCCGTTCATCCACGAAGGCAGACGCAGGTTGCTGGGGAGATAGCCGATATCCCGTTTGATCGCCTTGCTGTCCCGCCAGCAATCCAGCCCGAAGATTTTTGCCGTTCCGCCGGTCGGGCGGAGGAATCCGAGGAGCACCCGGATGGTGGTTGTTTTCCCGGCTCCGTTAGGCCCGAGAAAGCCGAACAGCGCACCCTCCGCAACGGAAAGCGACACTCCCTCCACGCCGCGCCTGCGGCCGTATCCTCTGGTAAGCTGGTCAAGATGGATCAGAGACACGAAGTTGCTGTAGCAGAGGAAAACGCCCGCCGTCAATTACCCGTTGTGAGGGAAGACGCCGAGGGCCGCCAGTTCCGCCGTCAGCGCTTCCATCGGCAGGCCGACGACATTTGTCCACGATCCTTCCACGCCGGAGAGGATGCGGTCGCCGTGTTCCTGGGCGGCGTAGCCGCCGGCTTTGTCGAGAGGATTGATAAGCGTCAGATATTCGTCGCGCTCCACTTCACTGAGCGGAAGAAACGTGACGCGGGTGACGATTTCAAATTTTCGTTCCACTGCCACCGCCTCACAAATGAGAGCCACCGACGTGCAGACCTCATGCGTGCGTCCGGCGAGCCGGCGCAGCATGGCGCGGGCTTCGTTCATGTCCTCGGGCTTCGTCAATGCGCACCCGTCAATGGCTACGAGGGTATCTGCGCCAATTACCAACCGTCCGGGATACTGGCGTGCGACGTGCCAGGCTTTGGCGGCGGCGTTCTCCATCGTCAATTCGTGCAGCGGCATTTTTTCGTTATGCAGCTCCTCCACGTTGGATGCGATGATCTCGAATGAATAGCCAGCTTCCGTCATAAGGTCCCGCCGTCGCGGGGAAGCTGAGGCGAGGATCAGAGCGCGGGTGGCAAAGGCTTGACGTGTCATTTTTTGAGGTTAGGCGGACGGCAGGCGGCGCAAGCGGAAGCCATCAGGATCGGGTTAGTTTTTCAAAAATGCGAAAATTCCACAAATCGAGTGCAGAATTTTATAATTTTACCTGGACGAAATCTCGAAATGTGTTAAACCTTTGCTCCAGAATTATGGCACGCCGCGAGGCTGAAATGGTTCTGAGATTTGTTGGTAACGAGGAACAATCCGTCTGGTCTGGTCGCCGGACGGATACCAAAAGTGGGCCTCTCCGGGCCGGTTTCCCGGGGAGGCTCGCTTCTTTTTTGGAACGGAGCAAAGGAGGGAGCGGGATGCCATGGAGATCCGAAAATGCATGGGTTTCTGCTTGGCAGTAATGCCCGGCGCTGCAATGATCACCCACGCCCGATGACCGGATCCAGTTTGGGAGTATATTCCGGGAGACGGGACCGGGCGCAAACCCTACACACTACACACCATGAAAGCCATCACCATTGCCGCCTTTGCTGCGGCCGTTTCATTCACTGCGGTTTCCTGCGACAAGAAGCCTGAGGAGAAAGCCGCAGACGCGATCAAGGATGCCACCGAAAGCGGTAAGAAAGCACTGGATGCGAGCAAGGATGCGCTCAAGGAGGCTGCTGACAAGACCAAGGAAACACTGAAGGCCGCCGGAGATGCGGTGGCGGACAAGACCAAAGAGGCTGCTGACAAGTTGAAGGCCGCCGGTGCGGATGCTCTGGACAAGATCAAGGAGGCCACGACCCCGGCCGTACCCGCAACTCCTGCGGTCCCTGCGGTTCCTGCGGTCCCTGCAGTCCCGCAGTAAGCTGTCGTTACTGCATTGACGATGCCCGGTGAGGCTGGAGAAGGGGAACTTTCTCCGGCCTCATTTGCGATTGGTCCGGGAACCTGACGGTCGGGGCGGGCGAATCGTTCACCATTCAATCCTGACAGAGCCGCTGCCGTATGCCGTTGATCCCCGCATCCGATTCCTGGTCGCTGTTCGCCCTCATGGTCGCGGGGACCGCGGCGGCCATTTGGCTGGAGCGGCGCTATCACTGGGGCGCACGGCTCAGCGCGCCTGTCATGGACTGCTCATCGCCATGCTGCTGAGCAACACCGGAGTCATGCCGGCAGAGGCGCCTGCGTATGATTTTGTCGGCGACTGGCTCGTGCCGCTCGCCATTCCGCTACTTCTTCTGCGGGCGAACATCGTGGAGATTGCCCGCCGGACCGGCCGGCTGCTCGTTGCCTTTCACATTGCCTCCGCCGGCACTATTGCCGGCGCGGTGCTGTCTTTTGCGCTGTTCAAGGATGACATCCCGGAAGCCGCCAAAGCTGCGGGTATCATGACCGCGAGCTACATCGGCGGCATGGTCAATTTCGTCGCGGTGAGTGCTTCCACGCAGGCCAGCGGTTCCATGACCTCGGCTCTTATTGTGGCGGATAACGTCGTGATGGCTGGACTCTTTCTGGTTCTCTTCTGGATGGCGGGCAGCCCGCTCTGCCGGAAACGATTGCCAGTGCAATATGCGGACGCCGCCGCCGGGGCTGCCGCGCCGGGGCCGGAACGCGCGACAATTGATGTGCTCGACTTCGCCGTCTCGCTCGCCGTTGCCTTTGGCATTGCTGCTGCTGCGATGCTGTTGAAGCGCGGACTGGAGCACGCTCTGCCACCGGCAAGCGGGGATGGCTGGGGGCTCGCCATGATCAAGACCCTGGCGGCGAACAAGTTCGTTCTCCTCACCGGTGTTTCCATCACTGCCGCCACCCTGTTCCCCCGCCAACTGGTGAAACTGAAGAGCGCCGAGGTGGTTGGGGCTTATCTGCTCTTCCTTTTTCTCTTCACCGTCGGTCTGCCGGCAAATTTAAAGGCTCTTTTCCTTCCCGGCGCAGAGGGGGCGCTCGTCTATTATCTGTTTGCGCTCTGCGCCATCATGGCCGCGGCGAATCTGCTCTTCGTCGTCGTTTTCGCCAAACTCTTTCGACTCTCACTCGAAGATATCGTGCTCGCCTCCAATGCCAGCGTCGGCGGCCCTCCCACCGCGGCGGCGATGGCCATGAGCAAAGGCTGGGGCCGGCTCGTGCTCCCGGCGCTGCTTGCCGGACTTTACGGATACATCGTTGGCACGCCGCTGGGCCTGCTGGTGACTTCATTGCTGAGCCGGTGAGCCCGCTCAGGGAAATGGCAATTCAAGAAAAAGTTTCAATTTTCTTGTAAACCAGACGAATTCCTCTACAAACGCGCCGAATAATCAGTCCAAAAGCGGAAAACCAGTTCAACAACCGTAATTCACATAACCTGCCAACCATGAAAAAACGTCAACTTTCTCTCGTCCTTCTCAGCACCGTCTGCACCCTCGCGATGGTTCCCGCATCCCGCGCATCACTGGTTCTCCATTACACTTTCAACGGCAACACTCCGGGCGCGCTCGGTGACAACACCTTCGTCGACAACGTAGCCGGAGCTACAGACGGCAACTTCGATCTTGGCACTGATGGGGGGAATACCGCAGCCATCGTGCCCTCCGGGGTCGCTGGTGGCTATGGTGGTAATGCCCTTCGGTTGACGCCGGCAAATGATGGGCTCGGAAACGGCGCTGCCCCAAACATCACTACGGGATACCTTGTCACGAATGGAGGAGCGGGCCTCATCTCAAATAGCGGTGTCTACACCGCGATGGCGTGGGTAAATTTCAGCAGTGCTTCCGGAGACAACTTTATCTTTGGTGGATCTAATTCTCTGTCGGGTTCGGACCAGATGCTGCATCACGGTTCCAGGAACGGGAATTTGCACAGTGCGCACTGGGGAGACGACATCGGTCCGGACCAGGGTCAGAATGTCTCTTCCGACGTGGGCACCTGGCATCATGTGGCTTACACGAATGACGGGGCGGCCGGCAACCAGCCGATTTATTGGGATGGTGCCCTTGTGATTGGGCCTGGCGCAGGCGGGTTCAACGGCAACTTGGTTGCCTCGGCCGAGTTGATCATCGGCACGTCGTTCGGATCCGGTTCGTTCAGTGGCTTCCTTGATGAAGTGAGGGTTTACGACACACTGCTTTCACAGGGGGAAATCCTGGCGGCGATGGTTCTCATTCCCGAGCCGACGACTGCCACTTTCGCGGGTCTACTGGCGCTGAGCGGTCTAATGCTTCGCCGCCGCCGGGCCGCTCTCTAAGCGTTTCCCCTCAACTTCCAACTTTCGGCGGGGCAATGCTTGCATTGCCCCGCTTTTTTGTCTCTTGAGCAGCCATGTTACGATCCATCCCCCGTCTCCTTCGGACCGCCTGCGGCATCAGAACTCATGATGTTCGTGGAAAACAGTTGAGCCCATGCTGCCGCGCCACAGGCGCTTTGGAGTGCGGAGACTTGTCTCCGCTTTCCGGCCCGGGAGGCTTGCCGACGAGCGCACCCTCCCGCCCGCGGGTAGAACCAGTCCTGATCAAGGCAAGTTTCCGCCGCGTTTGGCGCGTTGCCCCGTCAGCAAGCCTCCGAACACAAAAGCGGCGACAAGTCGCCGCAGTCCAAAGCGGCCACGCCGCACGGAGCCTGCGGTTCATCTCATTTCCCGCACGCTTTCTGGCCAACAGATGGAGGTCAGTAGTTCTGAGCCTCCTTGCCGCGGCAGTCGCTTTCTGCGGCCCTCCGGCCACGGCGGCGGAGATCACCAGTGAGCCGCTGGCCGCCATGTCCGCCGCTACGGCGGCCATGTTCGAGGAACTGGGAGAAGAGCAAACCGGCCTTGATTTCAGCAATCCCATCAATGACACGCATGCCTTGCGCTACCTCTACGCCTCGGCGATGTCCACCGGCGGCGTGGCCATTGGCGACTTCGACAAGGATGGAAAGCCGGACATTTTTCTAACCAGCGGTCCCGGCCGGAACAAGCTCTATCGTCAAACAGGGCCGATGAAATTCGAGGACGTAACGGTGAAGGCCGGCGTGGATGGCGGCGAGGCCTGGGGCACCGGCTGCGCCTTTGCCGACGTGGATGGCGACGCCGACCTCGACATTTACGTCTGCAATTATCTCTCGCCCAATCAACTCTTTATCAACCAGAGGGACGGGACCTTCGCAGAACAGGCGAAGACCTTCGGACTCGATTTCACCGACGCCAGCCACACGCCGGCGTTCTGCGATTACGATGGCGACGGCAAACTCGACCTCTACATCCTGACCAACCGCTGGTACCGGCCGGAAGGTTTTCCGAACGAGCAAACGATCCTCATGGAGCCGGGCCGGCGTCCCCGGGTGAAACCGGAATTCGAGAAATTTTACGATGCCGTTCAGACCAGTGAGACCGGCTTTACCACGAACGTGGTCGGCCGGCCGGACATCCTCTGCCACAACAATGGAAACGGCACCTTCACGGACGTCACGAAGAAGGCCGGTGTGGATCATCGCGGTCACGGCCTTTCCGCGACGTGGTTCGACTGGACCGGCGATGGACGATCGGACCTCTGGGTGGGAAATGATTTCGACGACGCCGACAAACTCTACGTCAACAACGGCGACGGCACCTTCACCGATGCCACTTTGACGGCGGTGGGACACCTCTCATGGTTCTCCATGGGCGCTGATTTCGGTGACGTGAATGACGACGGGCTGCCGGACTTTTTCATCGCCGACATGTCGGGGACGAATCATTTCAAACAAAAGACCCTGATGGGCTCAATGGGCGACAAGCAGTGGTTCATGGAAAATGCCCGCCCGCCGCAACTCATGCGCAACTCGCTCTTCCTGAACGCCGGCAATGGCCGCTTTCTCGAAGGGGCCTACCTCGCCCACCTCGCGAACTCGAACTGGACTTGGGCCGCGCGACTCTGTGACCTCGACAACGACGGGCGCAACGACCTCTATCTCCAGTGCGGCATGTCCCGGAACTTCAACGAAAAAGACGATCCCGAGGCGTTGAAAAAAGACCCGAATAAGACGCAGTGGGAGCGGTACAAACACCTGCCGCCACTCAAAGAACCGAACATGGCTTTCCGCAATCAGGGCGGGTTGAAGTTTGAAGACGTCTCGAAGACCTGGGGCCTCGATTACCTCGGAATGAGCTACGGCTGCGCTGCCGGCGATCTCGATGGCGACGGTGATCTCGATATTGTCAGCGTCAGGCTCGACGAGCCGGTCGTGATCTTTCGCAACAACTGCCAGGAGGGGAACCGTGTTACCTTTCAGTTCGCCGGCACCGCTTCCGATCGCTTTGGCACCGGGGTCAAAGTCCGGCTCGAAAGCCCCTCCGGCGTGCAGGTTCGCGAACTCACCCTCTCCCGGGGCTATCTCGGCTGCGACGAGCCGCTCTTTCACTTCGGATGGGGAGCGGACACAAAAAACAAACGACTCGAAGTCCGCTGGCCCGCCGGGAGCATTCAGGTGTTTGAGAATCTGGAAGCCGGCCACCGCTATACTATAACTGAGTCCCCGGCGGCAGGTTCTCCGGTCCGAGTCCCTTCCGAAGCATCACTCTTCGCCGCCAGTTCCGTCCTTTCAAAAGTGGTCCAGGAGGAGAAACCCTATGACGACTACGCCCGTGAGCCCCTCCTACCGAACAAGATGTCCCAACCCGGTCCCGGCCAGGCATGGGGTGATGTAAATGGCGACGGGCTTGATGACTTATTCCTCGGCGGAGCCCGCTACGGCAGGCGCCATTTGATGATTAACGGTGGCGGGCTCAAATTCACCGAGGCGGAGGACCCGTTCGGTGGGGATCTCCTCAGCGAAGACATGGGCGCTCTCTTTTTCGATGCGGACGGCGACGGTGATGCGGACCTCTACATCGTGAGCGGCGGCGTCGAATGCGAGGCCGGCGCGACCAGTCTCCAGGACCGGCTTTACTTCAATGACGGCCACGGCAAACTGGCTCCCGCTCCCAAAGACGCCCTCCCGGTCGAGACCGACAGCGGCGGGCCTGTCGTGGCCGCGGACTTTGATCGCGACGGCGACCTCGATCTTTATGTCGGCGGCCGCTGTGTGCCGGGTGCCTATCCCACGGCCGCAAAGAGTCATCTCCTGCGCAATGATGCCGGTAAATTCACGGACATGACGCCGCCCGGTCTCTCCAGCACCGGTATGGTCACCGCGGCCCTCTGGACGGATGCGAACGGAGACGGCTGGAGTGATCTCCTCGTCGCCCATGAGTGGGGAGCTATCGAACTCTTCCACAACAATGCCGGCAAGCTCGTTCGGGTGGAGCGCACCGGTCTCGAAAAGCTCACGGGCTGGTGGAATGGCCTCGCAAGCCGCGACCTCGACGGCGACGGCGACATTGACTGCATCGCGACAAACTTCGGACGGAACACCAAGTACCATCCGGATGCCGCGCACCCCGCGTTGATCTACTACGGCGACATGGATGGCAGCGGGAAGTCGCAAATCGTGGAGGCGGAATATGAGGGCGACAACATCGTGCCCATTCGAGGCCGCAGTTGTTCATCGCAGGCGATGCCCTTCATCAAAGAGAAGTTTGGCACCTATAAAGCGTTCGCTCTCGCAAGCCTGAGCGAAATCTACACCCCGGAGAAACTGGAAAGCGTCGCCAAGTTCACTGCCGCCACCCTTGAGAGCGGCATTCTGCGCAATGACGGCAAGGGACACTTCACCTTCGAGCCCCTCCCGTGGACGGCCCAACTCTCGCCCAGTTTCGGGGTCTCCATTTCTGAACTCACCGGCGATGGCTCGCCCGATGTCGTCCTCGCGCAGAACTACTACTCCCCACAGGTCGAAACCGGCCGCATGGCCACCGGACTTAGTCTGCTCCTCACCGGCGACAGCAAGGGCGGCCTCACTCCGGTTTGGCCCTCACGCAGCGGCATCTCCGAGCCCGGGGACGCACGGAGCCTCGTCATTACCGACCTGAATGCAGACGGTTGGCCCGACCTTGTATTCGGCATCAACAGCGCGCCGATGAGCGTCTTCCTCGCAAAACCCGGTAGCCATGGCAGCGGCATCGTGAGTGTGAAACTCAAAGGAAAAGCAGGCAACGTCGGCGCGGTCGGTGCGCGGGTTACCTTCACGACCAGTGATGCCAAGTCCCAGACAGCCGAAGTCCAGGCCGGCTCCGGCTACCTCTCCCAGTCCCCGGCCACGCTCGCGTTCGGCTTGTCAGAGGGGTTGACCGTCAAACTGGTCACCGTCCGCTGGCCCGGCGGGCGCACCACGACGCACAAGAGGCCGGCGGTGAAAGCGAACACGATCGAACTCTCCCTGCCGGAAGGTAATTGAACCTAAAAAGGAAAGTGAGCGCATTATTCTGAGCGCGGTAATGCGCACCGTGCGTTGCGGACGGGATGATTTGGTGGCCACTGCACTCCAAACTGCGATGACGTCATCCGCTGAGCAGGGGAGCGGCCTCCTCGGGCACTCCGGGAAGCCATTTTCCGCCCAGCCAGCGCCTGAGAAAGTCTTGTCAGCGGATGGGACCAGCGTGCGGTGGCGGTCCATCGCTCCGTGATGCGCCGCATTTGCTGCAACTGACCGCTAATCAGCGTGACCGCACGCGCAATGATGTCGCCCCCCGCGTGCCGCAGGCTCACGCGCACGGTGCGCTGGCCGCCGCTTTGCGCCTGCCGCGCCACTCCCTGCATTATCGCGGGACGACTCGTGATCGCCTCACGGTGATGCGCTTCGTCGTAGAACCTCACATAGAGATTCCACCAGTTGTAGAAGAGCGCGATGAGGTTGGCCATGAGCCGGCTGGCGGCCAGCTTGTGCGTCGTATAGCCGCTCCAGCCCCATTGGTTCTTGAGTTCGTCAAAACAGTTCTCAGCGTCGGCGCGTTCGCGGTAGAGCCGGGGCATGCACAGCAGGGGGAAGGCCTGCTCATCCAGCGAACTAACAAG
>JANNVM010001032.1:0-9834 GCA_031414455.1 Verrucomicrobiota bacterium | reverse complement strand
GAGCACCTGGTGATTCATCTGATGGCCGTGGAGGTTGTGCGTGAAGAGATGGCCGCGATACGCCGCGGGCCAGTTCGCGCCCTGATAGATCATGGTGCCGACGTGCGAATGCCCGCCGAAGACCGCGGTGGTGCCCGGTTTTCCTGCGCCGCCCTCGCCGCTGTCGTAGAGTGCGGAGGCCGGCAGGTAGTTCTTCAGTTCCGGCGCAAAGTCCGGCCCGGTGTTGGAGATGAATGGCGCATAGCCGGCATTCGCCTGGTTCCAGTAGTGGCCGTTCCGAATGACATAGGTGGTGCCGCCACCGCCGAAGAAACTGCGGCAGTGGGTCATGAAGAAGTGGCCGTATTCGTTGTAGTCGAGCCCCCACTGATTGCTGCCGCCGTGGGAGAACACTTCGAATTCCTTCCGCACCGGATGGAAGCGCCAGACGCCGGCGTGAATTGTGGTGCGCTGGTCGTTCGGCGTGCCGGGTTTGCCGACGAGAGAATGCGAGAACACACCGTGGCAGCCATAGAGCCAGCCGTCAGGGCCCCAGGTGAAACTGTTGAGCGTCTCGTGCGTGTCCTGATAGCCCCAGCCATCGAGCAAGACCTCCGGCGGGCCATCGGCTTTGTCATCGTCGTTTTTGTCAGCGAAGTGCAGCAACTCCGGCGCGGCACCAACATAAACGCCGCCAAATCCGACTTCGATGCCGCTGGCCAAATTGATGCCCTCGGCAAAAACCGTGCGGCTCTCGAACGCACCGTCGCCATCCTTGTCGGCGAAAATCACGATACGGTCTTTGCCCTGGCCTTCCGGCTGCTTGTTGGGATAACTGTAGCCTTCGAGAACCCAGAGCCGTCCCTTTTCGTCAATGCAGAAAGCGATCGGCTGTTTCACATCAGGCTCCGCGGCGATGAGTTCCGCCTGGAACCCGTGTGTCAGCATCATCCCGGCGACCGTCTTCTGCGCTCCCTCGCTGGCGACGGCGGTGGGTTTGCCCGGGTTAGGGCGCAGATGCCACAGCACCGGGCTTTGCGTCTGGCGGCTGGTGGCAGCCGCGAGTTGCACCGGCGGCTCCTTGTGAAATACGAAGTCATCGAAATTGATATGATCCCAGCCTTCCTTCGCGCGATCAATGAGGCGGACGAAGACTTTCTTTCCCGCCAGCGGGCGCATGTCCACGATTTCGCGGTGCATGTCCTCTTCGCCGCGACCGGCGGCGGTGTGAAATATCCTGCCGGTCTCCGCGTCCACGATTTCCGCACGCACGGCCGCCACTTCACTGCCGCCTCCGACAAGAAAACTCGCCCATGGATGGGTGACCGCAAATGCCGCTGATGTTAGAATGCCCGTGCCCGTGTCGGTCGCCTTCGGCTCGTAGCCACCAATCCAGAATTGCCCCGTGTGGCGGCTCTCCTGGCCTGGCTTGCGAAGCTTTATCGTGTCACCTTTAATCGGCTGACTTTCCCATGCATCGCCCTCTGCTTTCCAGTCGGCGAGCGTGCCGGTTTCAAAATCCAGGTTCAGAGGTTTGCCGTCGGCTCCGAGTGGCCGGAACTTATCGCCGTCGTCGCCGGCCGCTGCCGCCTGAGTCGCGGCCGGCAGTTCCGTCTGGCCCAAATTACTCAGCCGGATATTGCGAAACTGAATCTTCGCCGGTCCCGGTCCCGCATGAAGCTGGAACGCCAGCTTGCCGCTGTATTCCGCGGCTTTCGTCTCGTGGTCATCGAGCGCGCCGAAGAACACTCCATTGACCCACACCTCGACATGCGATCCTGACGCTTTGATGCGATAGGTGTTCCAGTCGTTCGCCTTCGACACCGATTGAAACGATTTCGCGTCGGCGAACGGGTCGGCCCACTTTCTGCCATCCGGTGCGATGGAAACCCGCGTGCCGCGTTCCATCACGAGTGCCCGGCCGTGTTCGTCATAGATCCGCCCGAGCCATTCCTTGCCGGCGTCGAGATCACATTGCAGGCCACTGGCGTGACCGTCCGCCGCCCGCTGTGAACGGATCTGCACGCCGCTGTTCGCCGATGGTCCGCCGGTGATGCGGTATTCGAGTTCCACTTCGAAATCCTTCACCTCACCCTGCCAATAGATCCACTCGTTGCGGTCCAGGGCCGCTCCGTCTTTGATTTCCCCGGTGATCGCCCCGTCCTCAATGCGCCAAATGCCCGGTGTGCCCAGCCAGCCGTCGAGCGACTGGCCGTTGAATAAGACCACCGGCTCCTGAGCTGCCAGGGCAGAGGAAATGAGAAGGGCAGGGAGGCAGATTCCAGGGAGAGTGGTCATCGGAGTGGGGCGGTTTGCGGACAGGCAATCCGTGTAGCCCGGCGCTTGTCCAGCAGTTCCATTTCCGTTTCGGCGGCGGAATCGAGTTTCAGGCCGCTTCATGGATGGCCGGGAAACAAACGTGAACGAACTTGCTGCCCGCACCGTCCGCGGTAATCAGCCGCCGCTCCGCCTTCGGATAGAGTGGACGCCCGATGCTCTCCCACTAACTGCGGATCGTGCTCAAGGCCAACGCCGCCGTGCGTGATCGGTGCCCACACCTGCCCATTCCTCGTTGCGCACGGGGAACGGCATCGCCGCGGAGGCACTGCCAGCCTTCCTCGGAAAAAGAGTGGCTGGAGCTTTGCCAGGTGCGGGCCGCCTCACATTGAAGCAGGAATTGTGGTGAAGGCACGGCGGATTGCAGGATCGCCGGTCGAGGTTGACACCGGCATTGGGGAGCAGTTGCTTCGCCAGTTGCAGAACCAGGATCCCAAACGTTATGCCCGCCTGCCACTTTCCAAAGAACTGCCTGAGGTGTGGAGCCGCGCTTTCAGTGGCGGAGCCGCAGGGATTATGCCACTCCTGCCTTCCCGGGAGCGAACTTAATTCCGCGATGCTGAGACCCACGGAGGTTTTGACAGCGGAGACGACTGTGGTTCCGCACGGCATGTCCGTCCGGGCCACTGGAGAAATGCCGGAATTTATCGGGCCTTATCGCATCCTTGAACGCCTTGGCGAGGGCGGCTTCGGAATCGTTTACCGCGCGGAGCAGGTTGAACCAATTCGCCGTGAGGTGGCACTGAAAGTCGTAAAGCCTGGCATGGATAGCGAAGAGATCATACGGCGATTTGAGGCGGAGCGCCAGGCGCTGGCGCTCATGGAACATCCGAATATTGCTTCGGTACTCGATGCCGGAGCGGCGGAGAACGGGCGGCCCTACTTCGTCATGGAACTGGTCAGGGGGCAGCCGGTCACTACTTATTGCGATCAGCGCAAGCTCAGCGTCCGGCAGCGGCTGGAGTTGTTCATCCCGGTCTGCCAGGCGGTGCATCATGCGCACCAGAAGGCCGTGCTGCACCGCGACCTGAAACCTTCGAATATTCTGGTGATGGAAGTGGACGGCAAAGCGGTGCCTAAAGTCATCGATTTTGGCATCGCCAAGGCGCTGGGCTCCTCAGGAGCGGAAATGGCTGCCAGCCTTCTGCGGACGATGGCCGGCATGGTGATGGGGACGCCGCAGTACATGAGCCCGGAACAGGCCGGTGCGGCACCAGATATCGATACCCGCAGTGACATCTACACTTTGGGAGTCATCCTTTACGAACTACTCACAGGAGAGCCTCCCCTTTCCGCAGAATCACTTCGTAAGGCGGCGTTTGATGAAGTGCTGCGCCTGATCCGCGAAGTTGAAGCGGTGCGTCCGAGCAGTCGCGTGATCCCTGCCTCCGTCATCGCCCAGGCTAAGTCTGCAGCAAGACAAACGGAACCGGCAAAACTGAACCGCACCCTGCGCGGCGATCTGGACTGGATCACGCTGAAGGCCCTCGAAAAAGAGCGCGAGCGCCGCTACGGCAGCGCCGCCGCTCTCGCGAGGGATCTTGAGCGATACCTTGCGAGTGAGCCGGTGGAAGCTGGTGCTCACAGTGTAATGTACCGCTTTCGCAAGCTGGTGAGAAGAAACCGCCTCGCCTTCGGATCCGCGGCCCTCATCGCGGTGGTCCTCGTCGCTGCGACTGCAGTTAGTGTGTGGCAGGTTAAACTGGCGATCGAAGCAAAGAAAGACGCCACGGAGAACGCCGCTGCCGAAAGGAGCGCACGCGAGGAGTCCGAGGCCATCACCAGGTTTCTGACCGGGGTATTCCGACGGCCGGATCCCTCGCATGACGGGTATACGGTTACCGTCGCGGATACTCTCCATGCCGCCGCAGCGAGCCTTGACCGGGACCTTGGCACCCAGCCGGCGCGCCGGGCCACATTACAGTCCGCCCTTGGCCGCACCTACCACGCGCTGGGTCTTTTCCGGGAAGCCATCCCGTTGCAGGAAAGTGCCCGGGACTTCCTTCGTGCCACCAAAGGACCGGAACATACCGACACCCTGTGGGCCATCAGTCATGTGGCGGGTTCTTATTTTGATGCGGGCCGCGTGGCGGAGGCGCTCAAGATGGAGGAAGAGGTGCTGGCCCTCCGGCGCAAAGTTTTCGGAGAGGAGCACTCCGACACCGTCGATTCGATGACTAACCTGGCCACATCTTATTTAAAAACCGAACGTCACGAGGACGCGCTCCGAATGCGGGAGAAGGTGCTGGCGCTCCGCCGCAAGGCGAACGGCGAGGAACACCGGGACACGCTCAATGCGATGAGCAATCTGGCGGATTCCTATCACGAAGCCGGACGCCGGAAAGAAGCACTTAAGCTGCAGGAGGAAGCCTTCGCACTCTGTCGCCGGGTGCCGGAGCTGGAACCCCCGGACGTTTTTCAGGTGATGACCAACCTGGCCGTCTTTTATTCCAATGCCGGCCGCCGGGACGAGGCGGTCAAAATTCAGGAGAAAATGCTGGCCTACTCCAGAGAGGTTTGCGGTCCGGAACACTCCGACACCCTCGTGGCACTGAACAACCTCGCGGTTACCTTTTCCGCCGCCGGTCGCTGGGCTGAGGCACTCAGGATGAGAGAGGAAGTGTTGACACTGAGGCGGAAAGTTCTCGGGCCGGAGCACCCGGATACGATCACTGCGATGCACAACCTGGCTTTTTCGTGCAACGCGGCCGGACGCACCGGCGAAGCGATCAAAATGCAGGAGGAGGTGCTGGCACTCAGCCGGAAGGTGCTGCCTCAAAACCACAGGGAGATTCTCCGGGCCATGAGCAATCTTGCGATGTTTTACAGCGGAGCCCGGCGCCTGAACGAGGCAATTAAGATGCAGGAGGAGGTGCTGGCTCTCCGCCGGACGGTGCTCGGTCCGGAACACCCTGACACGCTAGGTGCAATTACGAACCTCGCCAATTCCTGCTCCCGGGCAGGTCGCAGTGAAGAAGCACTCAAGCTTCGGGAGGAGCTGCTGCCGCTCAGCCGCAAGGTGAATGGTCCGGAACACTCTGATACACT
Source organism: Verrucomicrobiota bacterium (assembly GCA_031414455.1). Classification (GTDB taxonomy): domain Bacteria; phylum Verrucomicrobiota; class Verrucomicrobiia; order Verrucomicrobiales; family V1-33; genus V1-33. The sequence goes on along the minus strand of JANNVM010001032.1, from coordinate 4,470 downwards.
CGCGGCCATAACCAACCTTGCCAACTCCTACTCCCGTACCGGGCGCGGCGGTGAGGCACTCAAACTGCGCGAAGAGTTGCTCAGGCTGCACCGCAAGGTGAACGGCCCGGAGCACCCTGACACGTTGACCGCCATGCATAACCTGGCTGATTCCTTGAACGAACCCGCCGCCGTTTTGAAGTTGCGGGAGGAGGTGCTGGCACTCCGCCGCAAGGTGCTCGCGCCCGACCACCCGGACACGCTTGATGCCATGCACAATCTCGCCAATTCCTATGACGATGCGGGCCGCATGGAAGAGGCGCTTGTGCTGAGGGAGGAAACGCTGGCGCTCAGCCGGAAAGTACTCGGTCCCGCACATCCCGGCACGCTGTCTGCGATGCAAAACGTGGCGGGTTCATACGTTGATGCCGGCCGGCTTGAAGAAGCCATTGGGTTGCAGGAGCAACTGTTGGGCCGTCTCCGGACAGTGTTTGGACCGGGGCACCGGGAAACCGTCGATGGCATCACGAATCTTGCGAAGCTCTACCGCAAGGCCGGCCGCCGTGAGGAGGCCGATAAGCTGCGGAGCGAACTGGAGGCCCTGCGCAGCGCGGCATTTCCTGCCGTTCGCGCCACGCTGGTGGCTGCCAGCGGGGAGTGGAAGTGGCTGCATCCGCTGGACGGCAAAGACCCTGCGGAGAGCATGCCTGGATTTCACGCCGCCTTCTTTCTTCCTGACTTCGATGATTCCCGGTGGAAGACAGGTCAGGACAGCGCCGACCCGGCGGGTGGCTTCGGCTACGGTCTGTCGTTTGCCGGCGTGGATATCGGGCGCCCGGCAAACGAAGCCCACCGGCATACCGCTTACTTTCGCCACCGCTTCAGGACTGACCGGGAACACGCCAGCCTCGAATTGCGCTGTCAGCGGGATGACGGGATCATCGTTTATCTCGACGGAAAGGAAGTGCTGCGCGACAACATGGAGCCGGGTGCGGAAGGCTATTTACTCCACTGCGCGGAACCTATGCGTCCGGAAAATGATGGCAGGTTCCACCGCTTTCCTATTCCCGGCTCTCTGAGTGCCGGAGAGCACACCCTCGCTATTTCCGTTCATAACACTGCCCTGCCCAGCAGTGATCTGCGGCTTGGCGGGGTGACCATCGTCGAAGTGGAGTTGGCACCAGACGCGGTCAGAAAGTAGACACGCAGGAGTTGCCCTTCGAACAAGTCAGTCTTCTGTTCAGAATTGCTCTAATCCGCCGCGTTTCACGTGTGAAGATATTCTTGCCCATTGCTCAAGCTCAGGAGTCGTCGCGCCGGTATGAGCACTCCCACAATCTCTACCCGTCGCGATTTCCTGAAGAAGACCACCGGCCTCACTGCCGCCTCCGCCTTTGTCGGCATCGCCTGGCGCACTTTGAGCACCAGCTTCCCTGACTTCAGTCCAAAGTCCTCCTGCACGGCAGCCTGGTGCTCCGCGCTGAGGGCGGGATTCGGCACCAGCGAGAGTGTCTCCCAGGTTTCCCACGCCGTGTCAGGCCCCGGCAGGGGCGCGTCCTCCTCCGGCCAGTCTGCCGACTGCATCCGGCTGAGCACGAAATCCCGGAAGTCCCCCGTCTCCCCGTTCAACGCCCTGACATGCCAGTGGTAGCCGTCATTGCCGAACGCGTGCGGGCGGATCCAGCGTCAGTTCGCCGGCCGGCTGTTCATCGAGAGGTAGTGGATGCGCACCCGCTTCCCGTGGAGCACCGCGAGAAACATCCGGCGCTGCACATCCAGTCCCGCTTCCCGCCGCGGCAGCTCCTCCCGCACGACTTTCGATCCGCCAGCGTTCCACACGGAGCACGGCTGAGTTTGCCAGGATCCGGCATCTTCGAGAAACGCCGCCATGGCCTCCGCCGCTCACATGAACATTGATAGCGCTATGGGCGGCAACGTGAATTTTGACGCCAAAGGGATCAAGGCCCCGGGAAATGCCATGTCCCGAAAAATCCGCGCCATGCGCATGAAAAGCAGCGGCACCATGGATGCCGGGGCCGCCACCGACGACGCCATGCCAATGGATGCGATCCTCCGCGAGGAGAACGCAAAAACCGAGTGACCGGCACTCCTCACACACCCGTCCCGAACTCTCCGCCTGCTATGACATTCACCACCGGATGCTGAAATGGGAGACAAACCACCTGCCAGTATGAAACACGACATTTCAGTCCACGACCTCCTCTTCGATGTGGATCAGGTTCCCGTCGAAGCCGTCGTCGGCTCCAACCGAAACACCCGGCGCATCGCCATCCCCGGCAAGAAAGCCCTCGTGAACCAGCGCACCGGTTACCTCCTCGGCGTCGTTAGCCGGGACTACCGGGTCGTCACCAATCAGGAGGCGGTGAATCTCGCCCGCGATGTCTGCGGCCATGCCTTCCCTGGACTATCGCCGGTGGAATGGGAAGCCAAACGCGCTGCCGCCCCCCGCACGTTCCGTTATGCCTTCATCGACCTCATGCACCGGACCCATGTGCTGAACTACTGGGACAGTGAGATCAGGAAAGACGACCCGTTTACCCCGTTCCTCCGCGTGACCAACAGTTTCAACGGTGCCCGCGCCCTCCGGTTCGACATCGGTTTCATGCGCAAGCACTGCTCGAACGGTGTCGTTTTCGAGGAAGCAGTCGCCACCATCAAAGCCTCGCACAGCGTCGAGGCCCTCGCGAAGCTGAAGATCGAGATCACCTCCCGCAGCCTGACACAAATGTGGGATGAATTCACAAAATTCCTTACCGCTGTCCGCAGCATTGAGATGGACACCGCACAGTCCGCCCTGGCCGTGAATACCGTCCTGCGCCTGCGAGCCATCCATGCGGACGACAAACCCGGGCGGAAGGAGGAACTCGCAGCGCTGTCCGCGGATTTCTCCTCCCGGCTCGACGGCTACCGCAGTGAACTCGGCCCCAATGCCTACGCCGTATTCAACACCCTCACCGATATTGCCGCCCGTCCTCCTGACAGCCCGCTCTTCCAAAAGAACCGGGACACCATCGAGAAGCGATCCGGCCGCTGGCTTAAGGAACTGGCTTGCCAAAGTAGGGACGCCGCTTTCGACCTGAATCTTTGGATTCTGGATTGGGAGGCAGACATCAAATGGAACCAAATTCCAGGCAGAAACTGAAGCGCCTGTGCTCCTGATGCTTTTAGTCCGCTCTGCCGACCTCGAAATTCCTGCGTTCCCAGTCAGCTTGACGAGCCCCACTCCCGGTTCATCGCAAAGCTTTCCACTCCATTCCATGCCCGTCTCTGAACTCACTGTTGTTTCCAATCCCCGTCGTGACCGGGAGTATGAGGTGCTGCTATCCAGCGACTCGCCCATGCCTTGCCGGCTCGAAGCGCTCCAGGCTGGGGGTGAGGCGAATTTCGAACTTCGCTACACGCCGGGACTGCATTGCATCGAAGTCCGCTCGTTCGGGCGCTACTGGTCACAGCAGTTGCAGGAGCACAGTTGCAGGACCATCCGCAAGGTGAAGGTGCGATCATTGGCGTCAGCGGGGATGGCCACGGCAAATCAGTCCTCTCCGCGCGTTTCGTTCATCCGCTGAGCGGTGGTAAATTTGCCCGCGGCAAGGCCGGTGCTCTCCCGCAGCCGCTCCTAAAACTGCGCGAGTTCGGCGGCGTCCCGCGGACCCGCAGTTCTCAGACTATCCGCAGGAACTCACCGACCACGATCATCTCGCTGGCCTCCCGGGGGTCGACCTGGATGGGGGCGTAGTCGGGATTGAGGGGGAGCAGTTTGATTCCCTTGTGGACCCAAGAATCCTCCGTGACGGCTTTTTCGGAGTGATATTTCTTCACCGTGAACCGGCCGCCGTTCTCAGGGTCACCCAAGGAGTTGAACTGCACGAGAACGGTCCGGCCTTCCCTGGAACCTGCCGGGCACTTGCGGAAAAGGCACCATGATCCGTCGGGGATCTTCGGCTCCATGGAATGGCCCCGGACCCTGGCGACAAACATGCCCGGCTGGACTGGCAGTCCCTGAATCTCGGTCCACCCCATGACCTTGGGTTCGATCTCCGGCCCCCAGAGCCCGGCGGCAGCCTCCAGGCTGTAAACGGGCACAAGCGGGCGGAACTGTTTGGCCTTTGGCGGGGAATCGACGAGTGTCAGCGCAGGCGCATGGGGAATGGCGACCCGCTCATTGCCTGACGCTGTGACGGCCATCGCGGTCACGGGCACCGGTGCCGCCGACCAACCAGATTCCGACCGGGCAAACGTGACCTGAAATCCAGTTCCCGGTGCGCCTGCGTTTTCACCAAACCACTTTCGGAGGAGATCGGGCAACTGATTGCCGTCGCTCCCTCGTGGGGCGGCCACGTTGCAGGCCACCTTCACAAAGCGAAAGACCCAGACTGTGCCGTCGGGAAGTTGCACCGGAGTAGGCCCTGTCGGACGTCCTGGTTCCTTCTCAATTCCGGGCACAAACAGAATCGGCTTGCCGTTGGTATG
>JANNVM010001031.1:0-14278 GCA_031414455.1 Verrucomicrobiota bacterium | reverse complement strand
TGATGGATTCGCGTTTGGAGAGAGGAAGAGTCATCAGCTTTCAAGACTGCGGCTGCGGGTGACGAACAGCCCCGAGGGCCGCCATTGGAGGAAGAGAATGATCCCGCCGAGGACGAGGATTTTGCCGAGCACCGGATTGCCCAGAATTTGCTGGAGTGACTGATCCACCATGCCGATGCCAAACGCGCTGGCGACAGTGCCAATGATGCTTCCCACGCCGCCGACCACGACGGTCATGAAGGCATCAATAATATGACTTTGACCGAGACCTGGCCCAACGTTGCCGATTTGTGAGAGGAAGGCTCCGGCGAGTCCGGCGAGTCCCGATCCGAACGCGAAGGTCATCATGTTTACGCGTTCGGTGCGGACACCCATACAGGCGGCCATTTCCCTGTTTTGCATCACCGAACGAATGAGCAGGCCGAGCGATGTTTTATTCAACGTGGCCCACGTGGCGATGATGATGAGAACGGCGAAACCGATCACAAAGAGCCGGTTCCAGCCGAACTGAATGTCGTTCACCGTCCAGTTGCCGGAGAGCCACAACGGGCTGTCCACCTGCACGTTATTGGCCCCGAACACGAGACGAAACAACTGCTGCAGCACCAGCGAAACGCCCCATGTGGCGAGCAAAGACTCCAGCGGACGCTTGTAGAGAAATCGAATGACGCTGCGCTCCAGGGCCAGCCCGGCGAGGGCCGCCATGATGAAGCTGAGCGGGATCGCGAGGATGAAATAGGCATCGTAACTGCGCCCCGTCAGATGCATGCCGGGAATATTGATCTGAATGCCGAAGGGTGCGAGCGCGAGCCCCTCACCGAAAATCTTCTGCGTCACGTAGGCCGTATAGGCACCGACTGCGATGAGTTCTCCGTGGGCCATGTTGATGACGCCCATCAGACCGAAAGTAATCGAAAGGCCGATAGCGATGACAAGGAGGACTGAGCCGTTGGATAGGCCACGGAACAGGGTGCCGACGGTGTTCACGGTCGTGACGTGTGAGGCGATGGCGGCGAGGGCCTTGCTGGCAGCAGTGGCGAGCGGTTCGTCGCCGGCGGCTTTCGCCTCACGCTCCACGGTTTTCAGCGCGTCCTGAGCGGGAATGGATGTGAGTTCTCCCAACACGCTGCCGGCCTTCTGTTTCACCGCAGAATCGGCGGAGACGAGTTCTGTCAGGGCAATCGCCTCGCGAAGCGCCCGCTTTACTTTTGAATCTGTCTCCAGCGTCTCGCGAAGCTGCAGCACAGGCAGCTTTTCAGCGTTCTGCTCAAGCCCGGTATCCTGTACCGCTTTTAGCCGGCGCGAGGGATCGTCATCCGTCAGAGACACGAGATCCACCACGTCCTTGATGGCGCGGCGCACGTTTGAGTCCGTCTCCGCCGCCTCCATGTCGGTGGTGGCAAATCGCAGCGGTTTGTTTTCCGCATCCAGCAGTGGCTCAAGGTCGGCGACCTTCAGGACCGACTGCTTCTCCTCCCAATCCGGATCGCCTTTGAGCGTGACAGCCGCCTGCCCGCCTTCGGCATCCTCCACAACATAGAATACGCCCTCCTTCCACTGTGTGAGAAGCTGTGAAATGGCAGGTGAGGCGTGCTCCGCCAGGCTGCGCACCAGTTTGGCCTGCTCGTCGGAATCCAGTGTCGTCAGGGCCTGCGCGAGAATGCCCCGGCCCGCGGACTCTTTGGGGTCGGCGACAGCGGCACCGCCGTTCGGCGTCAGTCCGCTGAACAGCAGTGTGCCGGCAATGAGGAGTCGAAGGAGAAAAGTGAACACAGGTGTGAGGAGCAGGTCCGCCTAAAGCACGGGGTGTGCCTGGCCGATGCGGTGATTTCCGTGATGATTCTGTCAGTGCCGAAAGAAAATTCCCCGCGGCCGGTGACCCATGTCACACAACCGCGGGGAACCCTAGCAACCTAACAGTTTTGCGGTGAAGTTATTCCTTCGGCTTGAAGGTACCTTTGAGGAAGGGCTCGCCGACGACGCCTTTGTATTCCTTCAGAATCTTGAACTGGCCATCGGCTTTGGTTTCGCCGATATAGACGTTCTTGGTGAGGTGATGATTCTTCTGCGAAGTCACCGTGCCACCGGGGCCGTCGAAGGAGATGCCGGCTTCGAGGGCCGCCATGACAGCCGCAGGCTCAAACGATTTGGCCTTTTCGACCGCTTTCTTCCAGAGATAGACGCCATTGTAGCTGAGAACCATGGGCGAGCAGGTCACCCGGCCCTCTTTCACGATGCCGGATGCGTCAGTCTTCTTCAGCCATGCCTGGAAGTTCGTGACGAACTTTTTGTTGGCCGGGGATTTGAGGGTTTGGAAGTAAGTCCAGCAGCCCAATTGACCCACCAGCTGTTTGGCCGGCAATCCGCGGAATTCGTCTTCGGAGATGGAGAACGAAACGACCGGACAGGATTCTGCGCTGAGACCGGCGGAAGCATATTCCTTAAAGAACGGGACGTTAGTGTCGCCGTTCAGCGTGTTGATGACACAGGCCTTGCCGCCCGCGGCGAACTGTTTGATCTCAGCGATGATTTGCTGGTAATCGGTGTGACCGAACGGCGTGTATTTGCCGGCGGAAATAATCTTGCCGGATTCATCCTTTTTGAAGCCGCCGCCGATGTTTTCCAGCGGCACGCCTTTGCTCAGGAGATACTCCAGAAGAACCAGATTCGTGGTCTGCGGATAGACATAATCGGAACCCAGCAGGTAGAACTTCTTCTTCCCCTGCGCCAGCATATAATCCACCGCGGGAGTGGCCTGCTGATTCACGGCTTCGGCGGTGTAAAAGATGTTCGGGGACATCTCCTCGCCCTCGTACTGAACGGGATAAAAGAGCAGGCCCTTCTTTTCCTCGAACACGGGCAGGACCGACTTGCGGCTGACGGAGGTCCAGCAGCCGAAGGTGACGGCGACTTTGTCCTGTTCCAAAAGCTGCTTCGCCTTCTCGGCGAAGAGCGGCCAGTTGGATGCGCCGTCCACAACGACCGGCTCGATTTTTTTGCCCATGACGCCACCGGCTTTGTTGATCTCGTCAAAGGTGAAGAGCAATACGTCACGGAGCGAAGTTTCGCTGATGGCCATGGTGCCGCTGAGCGAGTGGAGCACGCCAACTTTGACGGTATCCTGGGCCTGTGCAGGCGGAGAGGCGGCGGTGGCAAACACCGCCGCGGCTAGAGAGAGAAGCAGTCTTCTTTTCATGGGAATTAACAAATTCAGGGAGAAGGTGGCCGAATGTTAGAATGCAATCGTGACGCCGGCGGAACCGGTGACAAAGTCATCATCGGGGTTGCCGGGAATGACTTCATCGTCCGTGTGATAGTAGGTCACTCCGAGATTCAGGGTAGTGTGGGCGAAGAGTGGAATGCTGGCTCCCAGACCGGCGGAAACATAAGCGAAACCGGCGTCTCCTCCGTGGTAGTTGTCGGTGTCGAAGGAAACCGTGAGCGGCGCAGCGAAGGTGACTTTTCCGAAGGTCTTCGAAGGAGCGATACCAACCTGCGTGACCAGTCCGGTATCGAAGGAGATGTCATCCGCCACGCGGCCGTGCAGCATCAGGAACGGGTTCCAGAAGCCGTCAGCGTAGGAGATCTTTCCGTCAATAATGTGTTCAGTCTGTTCTCCATACATCCAGGCACCGTAGCCGAGTTGGAATTTCCATTTGTCCCGGGTGTAGTAGAAGCCGAGATTGACGTCAATCTCCTGGATGTTACCCCCAATGCCGGAGTCGGCGAGGTCATTGATGTCCCACCAGGTGTTTACATAAAATTGCAAACCTCCGCCGAGATTGAAATCCAGTTCAAGAGAAGGATTGAACAGCGAGTCGCTCCAGTCGTTGCCCGCAGCCCAGACGTCCTGGCCATAAGAGATGAAGTGAGTGTTGTATGAGAGAGTCAAATTTCCCGTCATGAACGGCTCAGGCGCCGCCGGCGTCATTACGGGCCCCTTGCCTGACGGAGCGGGAGCGGGCGTTCCTGCTGATACCGCCTGAGCGGCGGCTATGAGAATGGCGGACAAACAAGATATGGATTTTTTCATGGATTTGTTGTTTAGTTGGCGCCTTGGCGGCGCATCCCCAAACAGCAGTGCCCGTGCCGGAGTGCGAATCTGCCATTTCATTCCGGTAATGAACTTCCTTCATCAGGCATGCCGCGGATGAGGTCGGATGCAGATCGCTCGCGTAAATCGTGGTGGATTGAAACAAATGCCCGTGTGAGGCAGCGGCACTTTCCGGCTGACCGCCTGTCAGTCCCTCCACAGGCTTCAGGCGCCTCCGGGCGATCAACTCGTCGCCACGCAATTCTGCGCCGGCGGACGGCCAGCCGGCGCAGGCAGGATTGCAAAGCCGATGAACCTGTCCCCCTTCAGCGGGAGTTCTCGCAGGAGATCGCAAAGCTGCACTTTCTTATGATGGAGCATTTGGGCGAAGAGTTTGACGATGCGGTTGCTGTGATGGAGCGCATGGATGGTTTCCGGCGACTGCTGGACGTGCTCTATTCATCGCATCGTTGGATGGCCACGTGAAGCATCTTAACCGGCGGCGGGTTGCTGCTCTGCTCGAAGAGGCGCAGTGAGCTTTCCAGTTAGATAGCACATCGCGCCCGAAGCACGCCACGGGCTTCCTTGTCGGCCTGGCAGGCCTTGCGCGCATCGCGAAAGGGAATGTCCTCTGCGACCACGGTGGCCCGCAAATGGGCGGCGTAGTGCCGGGCTGCGTTGATGAGGGTTCGCCGGCATGTCAACGTCCGCAAGTATAGCCACCGCGTTCTCAGCCTCGCACACCATTTCTTGCGTGAGAGTGGTGACGACTGGCCGCAGCGTGTCGGCAGCGCTGACGTTCTCCAATTGCTTCGATGCAACGAAGGCCTCAGCATCCGCCCGTGATTTGAAACGGCGGCGTTTCCACTTCCCGTTTTCGTTCCAGCCTTGCGCCATGAAAGGGGTGCGGCGGCAGCCCCCGCTCTCTTCAGCCACCTCCCGGATGGACAATACGCCAACGGCCTCCTGCCCTGTCCGCCGCAGTGCGCCGGCCACGGGATACGCTTCGGAGTTTCGATTTCGGATCCTCATGCCGGCCGGCCACGCCTTGAAGGAGGAAGATCCAAGCTATAATGTGCCGGGGTAATTTGCCGGGGTTCCCGGATTCCTTGATTTTACTGGTACCTCGTTCAGGACTTGAACCTGAAACAAACTGATTAAGAGTCAGCTGCTCTACCAATTGAGCTAACGAGGCGTCGCGTATGGCGATCAGACGGTGGATATGAGCGCCGGGGGATTTGATTGCAAAGGGAATTTTTCCGCGGGCATTTCCAAAAGCCGGCCGCGGGCTGCGGTGATTCCTTTGCAATTGGCGATCTCCGCCGGCATCGTGGCATGGGCACGCGAGAGACGGGCGGCAATTCCGGGCAAAGCGCGGAGTTCCGCCAGCAAATGTGAACTCACGCGAATGGCGAAGATCACGCCTCCACCCGGGTGGCGCGCAAAGAGTTGCCGTTCCAGCCGGAGCCACGTCGAATCGGGCATGGCTTGTTCATGCAACCGTTGCGTGTCACCGAACATAACCAGCGGTGAGGCCGTCGGGCTTCCGGCGCCAGTGCCCGCCGGGACATCACCGGGCCGGAATGGAATTCGTTTGGTTCTGTCGAAACAGAAATTAAAGATTGCGCGCCTCTTATTTCTGTTTAGACTGAAATTCCCGAAGGCAAGCATCCGCCGACCGCCGGTCAACAACCCAAAAGACAAAGCCATGAACTACATGATCCTCACCTACAGCCTCTATGTCGCCCTCAGCGTGACCCTCACCATTTGGGTGGCGCGGACACTCCACACCAACGGCAAGGTCTTTTTGGTCTCCAGCTTCAGCGGCAACGATGAACTCGCCGCGAGCGTGAATCACCTGCTCGTGGTGGGTTTCTATCTGGTGAACCTCGGCTTCGTCTGTCTCTACCTCAAACTGGCAAAGACGGTGGAGAACGGACAGGAGGTGTTTGAAGGACTCGCCGGCAAACTGGGCATCGTGCTGCTGGTGCTCGGATTCATGCACTTCTTCAATCTCTTCGTCTTCAACCGCATCCGCCGGCACGCGGAAGACCGCAGGATGACCCGCCCGCCCGTGATGCCGAACTCAATGGTCACGCCCGGCACCTGGGCAAATCCCGGAGCGGTGAGACCGGTCACAGCTCCTCCCGCCGCCGGCAGTTGAGCCCGCCCCGCGGGGTCGCCGTGAGCGGCCTCAACCGGCACCCTCGTTCCGTCCGGAGCGGGGGTGCCTTTTCCTCCACCATCGCACTCTCTCCAGCCATGAACCCGATCACCACTCTCTACGCTTTCTACGACGGCGAATGCGGACTCTGCGCCGCCTGCCGCAACTGGCTGAGCAATCAGCCGCAACTCGTCCAGGTCTGTTTCCTTCCCTATCAAAGCGAGGATGCGCGGAGCCTGTGCCCCGGGCTGAACGATCTGCACCCCGGGCGTGAAATCGTCGTCATGTCGGACACCGGTGAAATCTATCAGGGCGACGGCGCATGGATCACCCTCCTCTGGGCGACCGCCAACTGGCGCACCGCCGCCGTGGACATCAGCGCTTCCGCCATTCGCGGCCTCGCCCGCAAGGTGATCGGAGCCGTCTCGGAGAACCGGCTCACTCTTTCCAAATGGCTCCGCCTGAGAAAAGACGAGCGCGCCGGGTTTGTTTGAGCGCGGCGCAGAGACCGTGGAGCGGCCATGCCATCAGGCTGGCCGTGTTTGTTCGCGAGTTCCGAGGCCATCACGGGCAGGCTTCGCCATGCCCGCGCTACATTGGCACCGCGCCGAAAGTTACTCTTCGTTCCACACCCCGACCCATGCCGGATTCGGATGCTATTCCGCCGTGCCGAGCAGGGCATACGCCCGCTTTCCTTTGCGCAGGAGAACGGCGCGGTCGTGAAGGAGGTCGCCGGTGGTTAGAGAACGGGCGCTGTCCTGACAGCGCTGGCCATTAAGATAGATGCCGCCGGCGTCAATGTCCTTGCGGGCCTGGCCTTTGCTCGTGGCGAGTCCGGCAGTGACGAGGGCCTCCGTGAGCGGCACGCCCGCAGCGAGGGTGGCGGCGGGGATACTGGCGGCGGGGACTTCGCCGCGCAGAATGTCGAGCGTAGCAGGCGTTAGTCCATCAAGGCTGCCGCCAAACAGGATGCCGGTGGCGCGCACGGCTTCGGCGCAGGCGGACTCGCCGTGAATGATGGTGGTGACGGCTTTGGCCAAAGCCGTGTGGGCTTCCCGGGCGCCGGGATTGGCCGTGTGCGCCGCTTCCAGCGCCCCAATTTCCTCCTGAGTAAGAAAGGTGAAGTATTTCAGATAACGGATCGCATCGCGGTCGTCGGTATTGATCCAGAACTGGTAGAACTGATAGACGCTGGTGCGTTTCGGATCGAGCCAGACGGTCCCGCTCTCGGTCTTGCCGAACTTGGTGCCGTCCGCTTTGGTGATGAGCGGCATGGTCAGGCCCCAGGCGCGGCGTTCCAGCTTCTTGCGGATGAGTTCCATGCCCGCAGTGATATTGCCCCACTGATCGCTGCCGCCGATTTGCAGTTCACAGCCATAGACCCGCGCGAGATGATAGAAATCATACGCCTGGAGCAGCATATAGCTGAATTCAGTATAACTAATGCCTGCATCGCGGTCCTCCATGCGGGCGCGCACGGATTCCTTGGCGACCATCTGATTTACCGTGAAGTGTTTACCGACATCCCGCAGGAAATCGAGAAAACTCACCGGCCCGAGCCAGTCGGCATTGTCCACGAGCCGCGCGGGATTTTTCTCCGCCGCAAAGTCAAGCAGCCGGGCGAGCTGCGGGCGGATCGCCGCGACGTTGGCCTCGATATGCTCCTTGGTGAGCAACTGCCGCTCCTGCGACTTGCCGCTGGGATCACCGATACTGCCCGTCGCCCCGCCTGCCACCGCCACCGGATGGTGCCCGGCCAGTTGAAAACGGCGCAGTGCGAGCAGCGGCACCAGACTGCCGGCGTGGAGTGAGTCCGCGGTGGGGTCGAAGCCGCAATAGAGCGTGACCGGACCGTTGCGGAGCCGCGAGGGCAGCCCGTCCTCCGCCGTGCCGCCATCCGTGCGGCCGGTATAATCCTCGAGCAGCCCGCGCCACTGCAGTTCGTGAAAAATGTCCATGTCCGTGCCCGCTATCGTTTCATTAGCGACTCGATCTCTCCAGCCTCCACCGGAATATCCTCCATGAGGTTCACCACCCCGTCCGTGGTGATCAAAACATCATCTTCCAGCCGCACGCCGAAGCCCTCCTCCGGCAAATAAATCCCCGGCTCCACCGTCATCACCCAACCGGCGGCGAAAGGCGCGCCAATGTTGGAAACATCGTGCACATCCAGTCCTAGCGGGTGACCCAGCCCGTGCATAAAGTATTTCTTCAGCGCAGGCTTGTCCGGATCCTTCTTTTCCGCGGCTTTGATTTCCTTCGTCGTAATGAGCTTCAACTGGAGCAGTTCCTCCTGCATCATGGCCTCCGCTTCCTTTTGCCAGTCCTTGGGCAGCTTGCCGGGCTTAAGGCCGGCGATGGAGCCGCGCATGACGCGAAGCACCGCGTTATACACTTCCTTCTGCCGCTTCGTGAATTTCCCGCTAACCGGAATGGTGCGCGTCATATCGGCGTTATAGTTTGCGTAGCTCGCGCCCACATCCAGCAGCAGCAGGTCGCCCTTTTTGCAAACCTGGTCGTTTTCGTTGTAATGAAGCACCGTCGCATTCGCGCCGGACGCGATGATCGGGTTGTAGGCGAAGCGTCCGCGGCGGCGGATGAACTCGTGCGCAAACTCCGCCTCCACATCGCATTCGAAAACGCCGGGCTGCACCAGCTTCAACACCCGCACGAAGCCGTCACGCGTGATGGCGCACGCCTCTTTGAGCAGTTCCACCTCCTGCTTCGACTTCACGACGCGCAGTTCATGCATGAGCCTCGCCAGACGGTGATAGCTGTGCAGCGGCCACTCCTGCCTGGTCTGATTAACGAAGCGCGACTCCCGCGTCTCCACCACGACATCCGCGCGCGGGTGCTCGTTGGAGTTGAGAAAGACATGATCACTCTCACACATCAGCCGGCGCATGAGGACAGGGAACTCGCTCAGCCAGTGAATGCGTTCGATACCTGAAATCTTCTGCGCCTCCTCCCTCGGGTGCTTGTGGCCCTCCCAGACCTTGATGTGGTCATTCGTCTCCCGCAGAAAAAGCATCTCCCGGTGCTTCTCCTCATGCGCGTCCGGGCAAATGACGAGGATGCTCTCCTCCTGCATAACGCCCGCCAGGTAGAACAGATCGCTGCCCGCCACCGGCGTCATCGTGCCATCGGCATTTGTTGGCGGGATATCGTTGGCATTGACGATGACGAGCGCGCGCTCCGGCAGGATCGCCCGCAGGCGGTCGCGGTTGTTTTTGAAGAGGCTGGAGGGAATCGGCGCGTGTTTCATCGGCGGCATTTGTCGCCTCTCTGCGCGGCGGGCAAGTGAGGAAGTTCGGTGTCCACCCTTCAGGAAGGTGTCCGACTCATCCGCCGGAAGTCTACTGACCCCTGCAGGGTGGACCCCGAACTTGCCGGTGGCGAAACCGTTTCCGGTTCCTAAACTGCGGCCATGAAACGCCAGACCATGCTCATCACCGCCTGCGGCCTCGCCGCAGTCTCGCTGGGCGGGAATGTCTGGATGCTCCTGCACCGGAACGAAAAGCGTGAGCCCGGGCCGCTTCCCCGGCTGCGTGAGGCACCCGGACTCCCCTCGACGGACATTGACTTCAGTGGAACGGGCCTTTCCGACGACGCCTGGAAGCTCTCCGATGACAAGCAATCGCCGGTGAGCCTTGAGGAGCCGATAGACTTGTCAGACTTTGAGTCCGGCATCGCTCCCGGTCAAAAATCCCCCGGTCCCAACGGCACCCTCGACAAAGCCCTCCTCGTCCCTGCCCCAAAATGACTCAGGCCCGCGCCATCCGCTTTCTCATTCTCGGACTCCCGATCGGACTCATCGCCGGCGGTGTCATTGCGATGATCATTTACTTCCGCGACGAGGCTGACGCTGCGGGCAAGGGCGGCGGCTACACGCGGCGGGACATCACGCGCCGCGACCTCCAGGAGCACGTGGAAAAACTCGCCAAAACGATTGGCCCGCGGCACATGGGCGATCCGGCCCGGCTGAATGCCGCCGCCAAATACATCGAAAGCACGCTCGGCCCGGCCAATCTCGGCTACCGGGTCGAGCGCCAGACTTACAAAGTCGGCGGCGCGGACTGCTACAACATCATCCTCGACATGCGCAGCACCGGGTCTGACCGCGTCCACGAAATTGTGCTCGTCGGCGCGCATTATGATTCCGTTCCCGGGACGCCCGGTGCTGACGACAATGCCTCCGGCGTCGCCGCCGTGATGAGCCTGGTCCAGGCCTTCGCGAACACCAAACACGAGCGCTCCCTGCGCTTCGTACTGTTCACGAATGAAGAGCCGCCGTATTTCCAAACCGACGACATGGGCAGCGTGGTGTATGCGAAGGAGTGCAAAAAACGCGGCGATCAAATCGTGGCCATGCTGAGCCTGGAAACGATCGGCTATTACTCCACGGCGAGGGGCTCGCAGAAAGCACCTCCCGGCCTCGAAACGAAGGTGCCCGACACCGGCAACTTCCTCGCCGTCATCGGCAATGTCACCAGCGAGCCCATTGTGGACACATTCAAAAACTGGTTCGCGAAGAACAGCACACTGCCGCTCGTCGGCATGGCGCTGCCGGCCAGCGTCGCGGAACAGGGCTGGAGCGACCACTGGTCATTCTGGCAGCAGGGCTATCCGGCGGTCATGGTCACGGACACCGCACTGTTGCGGAATCCGCACTATCATCAGGCAACCGACACCGCGGACACGCTCGACTACGAGCGCCTTACCCAGGCCGTGAAGGGCCTTGAGGGTGTCATTCAGGAACTGGCGAATCCTGGCAAAGTGAGCGCGGCAAAATAACCGCTCAGTCCGCCCTGGCCAGCAGTTCCAGATCCTGCTCGGTCGCGTGTTTCTCACTGCCGGCGAGCATCATGAGACGTCCGTCCTGAATCCAGGCCCGGGTTTGCCAGCCGTTTTCGGGTTTGTAGATCGGGCCGCCGGGGCCGTCTTCGAGCGCGGAGGCATCCACGGTGAAGAAGTGAACCGTGCCCGCCTTGCCGGCGTTGAAACAGATGAGTACCACTTCGCGCCCTTTCCAATCAATGATTTCGCAGCCCACCGTGCCACCAGGGCAGTGGCACAGATTGCCCGGGACGGGAACGCAGGACTTCGATTGAGTATGGGCGGCAAGGTGAGCCTTCACCTCGTCAAAGTTCGCCATCGGCTTGAAATTGGAGTGGCCGGTGTTGAGCTTCTGCGTGGTCGCGGCGCGGAAATCCGACAGCGTGATGGACGCCACAATCGCGCCATCCGGTGTGATGCCGGGCCAGTATTTCCAAACCATGGGCGAAGCCACTGCCAGCGCGGCCGCAGCAGCCAGCCACGCCGGCCGCTGCCACACGGGACGCGGACGGGCGACCTTTGCGCCGACCAGAATCTTCCGCTTCAAATCGGCCGGCGGATCAACGCAGCGCAGGCGCTCACCGATGAGGGCATCCAGCGTTTCTTCGCGCCGCAGCAGTTCCATGGCCGCGGCGTCGGACCGCATCAGGGCCAGCGCCTCGCTCACTGCAGGATCATGATCATCCTGTCCGCGCGGGCGGCGGCATTGCAGGATGAGGGTGGCTTCTTCGGGATTCATGTCAGGCCTCCTTTCTCATATTCGGTTTCATTTTGATGACTCGGTTTTCCTTTCGTCCGGCCGCAGCCGGCGTGTCTTCGAGTTTGGCACGCAGCAGCGCCTTGCCGCGCCACAGCCGCGACATCACGGTGCCCGGCGGCACGTCGAGGATCTCGGCGATTTCCTGATAGGAATGATCCTCCAGGTAAAACAATACCAGCGGCGCGCGGAAAACTTCATCAATCTGCGCCAGCGCCGCCATGACATCACTGCCTTCGAGCGCGCGCACCGCATCGGATTCAATCACGGGCAACTTGCTCTCCACATCGCTGATCTCATCGTGCGGAAACCGCGTCACATGCCGCTGCCGGTTGAGGAACAGCCGGTAGAGCGTCGTAAACAGCCATGATTTCGCCTTCGATGCCTCGCGGAGTTGCGACCCCTTTTCCGCCCAGCGCAGAAAGGTCTCCTGCGTGAGATCGCTGGCGTCGGCTTCGCTGCGCGCCAGACTCAGCGCGAACTGAAACAGTCCGCGGTAGTGCGATTCGACGAGTTGAGAAAAATCCATGCCGTGGGTGCGAGGCGCGGACAGGATACCTTATTCCCCGAAAAATTCCATTCCACTCCGCGGTAAACACAGCTTGCGTCCCCGAAGATTCCGCTCCAGAGGAGCGCCCCGCGTATTCGCAACCGGGGCGTAGCTCAGCCTGGTAGAGCGCCTGCTTTGGGAGCAGGAAGTCGTCAGTTCGAATCTGGCCGCCCCGACCACTGCGGATCAATGGATTATGCGATGGGGAAGATTGGAAGGATTTTTCTGCCTGGACACTTCCTCGACACTATTCGGGTCCAAACTTGGAGAATGGAACGATTTACTGACGGGCTGCGGCAGAGGCAGTGAATCCTCTTCACGGGATGTTATCCGCGACTCTGCCATATTTGACTCGCAGTTGATTTTGTGACACAAAGCGAGTGCTTGCGCGCGCGCCCGCGATCGCTGCGACTAAGATGACCCGTTCCTCCACTCGCCTTGATGACTGTGCCCGCCGGCTTTCAGTCCATCCCGGTGGAGGAGATCGCACAGTGCGCGCGCGAGAATATGAAAGCGACGCGGCGCGTCCGTCTGGCAAAGGATGATCCAGACGGCAGGGAGGAGCCGGACCACAATGTGAGGCAGCGCGCGATGGAATTCATTACCGCGCCGGCCGCCGGAGCCGCGGGCACCCGGAAGGCGATAGACCCGCCACCGCTGCCGAGTGATGAGAAGCGGGGGCCGGGATTGCTAAAACGCCGGCCAGCACCGCCATCTTGCCCGCGTAATTTTTTGCCTAAGCCACCCCCTCCGTCAGGTCCGCGTTCCACGCCTTGGCCTCGATGACCGCCAGCTTTGTGTTCCGGTGCTCCAGCACGTAATCCGCCGTCAGAGCCTTCCCCCGTTTCCCGTGATCCTCGATGCGTCCAGGAGTGATCGGATACTCCCGCCGGATGCGACTGCCTTCTACCACGCCCAAGCCTGCCGCCTTCAGTGCGGGATCAATGTGTTCAGCACGGGTTTCGGCTTCGTTCATGCGGAATAGGGTTCGGTGACGTTCGAGTCGCGCGTCAGCAACTGCATCAGCCGGGGGTTGATGAAGAATCGCTCTCTGCCGGCCTCCTTCTCCGTCAGGACGCCAATCCTGACAAGTTCTTTGAGATAAACCGACGCCGTCTGGCGCTTGGCGAGGCCGCGTTCCGTTAGGTTGCTGATCCGGCAGTAAGGGAACTCGAACACGGCATCCACCAGTTCCCGGCTGTAAATTCCGGGGAGTTGCTGGCGCACATGCACTACGCAGCGCTCCTGCAGCAGGCGTATGGCGGCGATCTTTCCCGTGGTCCAGCGCGCGGTTTCCCCGATGCCCCGCAGCATGAACAGCACCCACGGCTCCCACGCGCCCTCCCGAGTCACGTCGAGCAGCAGCCGGTAGTAGTCGGCTTTGTGCGCGATGATGTGGCGGCTCAGACGCCCTCCAGCAGCGCGTGGCTGTAGCGCAGCGCCTCCTTCGTCGCCCCATCCGCCTGCCCGTCGTTCTGACGGAACTGGAAAAGCCGGTCCGCCGTGGTCACGATGTGTCCGTAGATTCAGCCTTATTCGACATGGGCCGCGCATAGGTTGATGCCAGCAACACGTCAATGAATCGTGTCGATAAAAGGTATATTTTTCGACATGGCCATCGGGCAACGGCAGGAACATGTAAAGGAAACGGCCATTTCCTTATCACGCCCGGCCCGTCATGTGAAAAAATGCGGCTTCTCTGTACATGAGAGTGCGGGCCGTTGGGCCAGCATGAGTCAAGTTTTCAGTCAAGCGGTCTGGCTCGGCTACTGATAGAGGTAGGGATGGCGCATTGGATTGCGCCACCCCTCCCTCCGAACCGGACGTGCAGATTTCCCGCATCCGGCTCTCCAGTTGGTGAGTGCCCGCAGAGCTTCATTTCTTTCGCGGGGCTGGAGGGTCGGGATGGGTGACGCTGATCAGGAATGTCAGCCCGGC
>JANNVM010001030.1:0-1739 GCA_031414455.1 Verrucomicrobiota bacterium | reverse complement strand
TTATGTATCATAGCAGCGGCAACTACGAAGCATTCGCCCGCCCCCGCAAACCGAAGGGCGTGGAGAAGAAAACCGCCTGGTTTGTGGGCTCGGGCCTGGCTGCACTCGCGGGCGCGGCCTTCCTGATCCGCGACGGTCAGATGCCGGGCAACAAAATCACCATCCTGGAGCAGCAACAATTGCCCGGTGGTGCCCTGGACGGCATCAAGGAGCAGCAAAAAGGCTTCGTGATTCGCGGCGGGCGCGAGATGGAAGATCACTTTGAATGCCTGTGGGATCTATTCCGCTCGATCCCGTCTCTGGAGATTGAGGGTGCCAGCGTGCTCGACGAGTTCTATTGGCTCGACAAGGACGATCCAAACTCCTCTTTGCAGCGCGCCACTGTGAATCGCGGGGAGGACGCGCATACCGACGGCCTGTTCACGCTAAGCGAGCAGGCGCAGAAGGAGATCGTCAGGCTCTTCCTGGCCACCCGCCAGGACATGGAGAACAAGCGCATCAACGAGGTATTCGGGAAGGAATTCCTGAGCAGCAATTTCTGGCTCTACTGGCGCACGATGTTTGCCTTCGAGGAGTGGCACTCGGCGCTGGAGATGAAACTATACCTGCACCGTTTCATCCACCAAATCCGCGGAATGCCGGACTTCTCCACGCTGAAGTTCACCAGGTATAACCAGTATGAGTCGCTGGTGCTGCCGCTGGTCAAGTGGCTGCTGGATCATGGCGTGGTCTTCCATTACGGGACCGAGGTAACCGATGTTGATTTCAATATCGCAACCGGACGCAAACAGGCGACCCGCATCCACTGGCGCAGGGACGGCGTCGAAGGCGGCGTCGATCTTGGCCCCGACGACTTGTTGTTTATGACCATCGGCTCGCTCACCGAGAACTCTGACAACGGTGACCACCACACTCCGGCAAATCTCAATCCAGGCCCTGCGCCAGCATGGGATCTTTGGCGCCGCATCGCCGCAAAGGATCCGGCGTTCGGGCGCCCGGACGTCTTCGGCTCGCACATCCCCGAGACCAAATGGGAGTCGGCCACCGTCACTACGCTCGATGAGCGCATCCCGAAGTATATCCAGAAGATCGCCAAGCGTGATCCGTTCAGCGGGAAGGTGGTGACTGGCGGCATCGTGACCGCGACGGACTCATCCTGGCTGCTCAGTTGGACGGTGAACCGGCAGCCGCACTTCAAGCAGCAGCCCAGGGACCAGATCGTGGTTTGGGTCTACGCGCTGTTTGTTGAGAAACCCGGCGATTACCTAAAGAAGGCGATGCAGGACTGCAGCGGCGAAGAGATCACCCAGGAATGGCTCTACCACATGGGCGTGCCGGTCGAGGACATCCCCGGACTGGCCGCAACGGGTGCGATAACCGTGCCGGTGATGATGCCGTATGTAACCGCCTTCTTCATGCCACGCCAGGCCGGTGACCGCCCGGACGTAGTACCCGAGGGCGCTGTCAACTTCGCCTTCATTGGGCAGTTCGCGGAATCCAGGGAGCGCGACTGCATCTTCACCACCGAATACTCCGTGCGAACACCGATGGAGGCTGTTTACACACTGCTCAACGTCGAGCGCGGCGTGCCGGAAGTATTCAACTCCACCTACGACATTCGCATGATCCTGTCGGCGACCGGCCGCCTGCGCGATGGTAAGGAGATCGACCTCCCGGGTCCTGCCTTCCTGCGCAATCTACTGATGGAGAAGCTCGACAAAACCCAGATCGGCGCACTG
>JANNVM010001029.1:0-2444 GCA_031414455.1 Verrucomicrobiota bacterium | reverse complement strand
CCCCGGCGCTGGAGGCCGAATACACAGAAGTGTTGCGGCATTGCCTGCTGCACTCACCACCTGTTTTTGTGCGCACCAATGATGCCCTGCACCTCGCCTCGGCACGGCTGGCCGGTGAGCAGGAGTTTGTGTCGGCGGATGTTCGTCAGCGTGCGGCCGCGGTCCATCTGGGTTTCAAGGTGCTGCCGTAAGCCACCTGCCAGCCATGGGGGCTTCGCATGGCACTGGAGTGAACAAGTGCCTGGACCTCTTGAGCACGGTGAATTCAAAAATTCCGGAAGAAAGGGGTCGCGGAAGAAAGGTAACAGATTATTACCAGGAAGGTCATGGCCTGCCGGCCCCCGCATGAGACATGCCTGGGGTGGGTAGCATGATGAGCCCGGAGTCCTTCCACGAATGGCTGCCGGGCAGGAGAATTACCTGCGCCGGCGCAGCAGCATTGCTCCGCCGAGCACGGCAAGGAGCGTGGAGGATGGCTCCGGCACCACGCCGAGGATGGCGTCTATCTCAAAGATCCGTGCGCCGTTGGTGGTGCGCGTGAACTCGATGCGGAAGTCGTCGCCGACTACGGCACCGCCGGCGAAGAGTCGCGTGAGGTCGCCGCCGAAGGCGTTGTTGTCGAAGAGGTCCACTTCGACGCCTTCCACGAGGAAGCGCACGAGTTCGGTGGCGCGGGAGGGGCCGCCGCCGTCCCCGGAGAGGCTCATCGTGAAACCAGCGAGTGTTAGGGGCGCGGGTGTGCTCCATGCAATGAAGTCCACGAACTCACCGCCGTCTCCGAAAATGCTGTTCCCGTTATCGGGCGTGCCGCCGTCGTTGAAAATGAAATCGCCGGGCTCAATGGGGCCGTTCGCATTCCCGAAGGCCTCGGTGACGTCGTCCGGTCCGATGCCCGGCGTGCTGGAATAACCGGTGGCCGATCCCGCGGCTTCGTCGTCGCCGGCCTGACCGGTGTAGGGGGTGTTGGTGCTGGCGTTGAACGCCAGCCGGTCGAGGTAATTTGTCGTCTGGGTTCCGAGGCTGCCCGTTCCGTCGATTTCGATAAAGCGCGGGCCGCTGGAGGAATTGCGTGTCACTTCGAGGCGGAAGCCGCGCACGTTGGTTGAACCCGCGCCGGGCGCGAGGTCGGAGATGAGCAGCGGCGCGTTCACCATCGGCGACCCGGAGCCCGCAGTCAGCGGCACATTACCGCTGGAGATGGAAGTATAATTTACCCCGTCCTGCGTCGCGAAGAGATTGTAGGCGGCCACACTGCGATTGGCGTCCAGACCGTCCTGCGCAAAGCGCAGTTCCACTCCTGTCAGGTTGATAAAGTTTGCCGTCTGCCAGGTCACGATATCCACGGAGCCAACGCCGGGCCCGTCCTGAAAGATGGCATTGCCGCCTTCCACTCCGCCGATCACGCCAAACGCCTCACGGATATCCTCGCCGCCAAACGGCAGCACCGGCGTGCTTTGAATGACACGCGCGCCCTGAGAGTCATCGAAGAGGTCGTTGGTGACGCCGCCGCTTCCGTCCGTGGTGAAAGTGGGTGCGGCTGGCAGCGAGGCTGCGGTGAGGAGGAGAAGGGGAAGCGTGGATCGCGGGTGCATGATCCCTCTTTGCCAGGTCCGGGGACCCTGAACAAGATAAATCTCAAGCCGTTGGTGCGGATTTCGCTCCCTGCCACGCGGCTTCCATTTCATCGAGACTGGCGGCCTCCAGCGACTGCCCGGCGGCGGCGAGGCTCTGCTCCATCACTCGAAAGCGGCGGACGAATTTGTCGTTGGCGGTGGCGAGGAGGACTTCGGGATCGAGTTTCAGTTTTCGCGCGAGGTTCGCGACGGAGAAAAGCAGATCACCGACTTCCTCGGCGACGTGATCCTGGTCGCCGGATTGCAGTGCGTCGGCAACTTCGGCGGTTTCCTCACGGATCTTGTCCATCACACCGGCGGCATCCGGCCAGTCGAATCCGACCTTCGCCGCTTTCTTTTGCAGCTTCGCGGCGCGGCTCAGGGAAGGCAGGGCCGCGGACACGCCATCAAGAAGCCCGCGCGGAACAGCGCCCTTTTCACCGGCTTTGATTTCATCCCACTGACGCAGCACGCCCGCGGTGTCGGCGACACTGCTGTCGCCATAGACGTGTGGGTGCCGGCGGATGAGTTTTTCGGAAATGCCGTGCGCGATGCGATCGAGGTCGAAGGCACCGGTCTCACTGGCGATCTCGCCGTGCAGCACCACCTGGAGCAGGAGGTCTCCGAGTTCCTCACACATGTGCTCCGGATCATCATTCTGGATGGCCTCAAGGACTTCGTAGGCCTCCTCGATAAGGTTGGGTAACAGGCTGCGGTGCGTTTGCTCGGCGTCCCACGGGCAGCCGCCAGGACTGCGGAGGTCGTGGACGACTTTTTGCAGACGGAGCAGGCCGTCGCCGTCGGAGGGTGGGGTTTTGGAGGGCATGGGGG
>JANNVM010001028.1:0-4418 GCA_031414455.1 Verrucomicrobiota bacterium | reverse complement strand
CTCGCGGCTGAGTCTGCTGAGTTCGCTCTCGCTCATGCTTTTGGGGGCTTGGGCTGCTTCGGGTTCGGGAGTTTCTTCACCTCGGCCTCAAGCAGTCCGAGCAGATCAGCCTCCCCTTGCGCTTCCAGTGCTTCCCGGCGGCGGGCGGCGAAGCGTTCATACTCCGCCTCCGCCAATTGGTGCGCCTCCTCGCGGCTCACCTTTCCCGCGTCGGGTAAAATCGACCGCTCGTTCAGATTCAGAAAGTCGTGCAACCGCGTCACCCAGTTCTCGAGGAAAATTTGCTTCTTCCGCCGGGCCTGATCTTCGGCGAAATCCAGGAACATCACGACGATCCGGTTTAGCTCCTCGATCTCGTCCTCGCGCAGGTAGTTCTTGGCGATGATCACATCCCCCTTCCGCACCACGCCGGTGCGCCACGCCTTCAGGCCCATGTTCGGTTGGGAAGAATTTGCCCGTTCCGAGATCAACTCCGCCGCCGTCTTACCCGTCGCGGCGAAGTGCAGCTTGTTCTGGATGGTTTGGAAAAACACCTGCGTCTCCGGCTCCGTGGGCTCGTAGTCCGCCGCCAACGCGAGAATCTCCCGCACCCGCAGATACACCCGCCGCTCGCTGGAGCGGATGTCCCGGATGCGCTCCAGCAACTCATCGAAGTAATCAATGTGCCCCTTGCCGGGCGGGTTTTTGAGCCGCTCATCGTCCATCGTGAAACCCTTCACGATGTATTCCCGCAGCCGCTGCGTGGCCCAGATGCGGAACTGCGTGCCCCGCTTGGATTTCACCCGGTAGCCCACCGAAATGATGGCGTCCAGGTTGTAGAATTCGACCTGGTAGGTCTTCCCGTCGGCGGCAGTTGTTGCAGATTCTGCAACAACTGAGTCCCGGACCAGTTCCCCCTCTTCAAAAATATTCTTGATGTGCCGGGAAATGACCGACTTGTCCCGCTGGAACAGGTCCACCATCTGATTGAGCGAAAGCCACACCGTCTCGCCTTCCAAACGCACTTGCAGGCGCGTCCGGCCATCCTCGGTCAGATAGAGGATCAAGCCTGAATCGGGCTCCGGTTTGTTCTTCATGGGTTTATCTTCCTTCCAGTTGAAATGCGAACCCTTCGGAATTGCCGAATCGTTGCCCGCGCCTCCTCGGGAATGGCCGGGTTCAGCCGCCGGATCGCCTCGCGCAAGCGGCCCACCAGCACCACCCCAAAAAACGAATCCCGCTCCGCCGCCGGTTCACCGGGCGCGAGGTGCGGCCCGTGCCCGACCGCATAGCCCAGCTCCCCGAACCATTCGAGGGCGGCGTCTTCGACGATGGATTCGTTGAGGCTCATGCACCTGCCTCCTTCTCCAGCTTCAGCAGTCTTGCCGACAAATCCGCAGGCGCGACAAAGACCATTTGTTTGCCCTTCTTGCGCTTCTCCAGAACTCCGCGCTCGCCGAGATCGAGCAGGTCCGTCCGTGCGGTTTGATACACCACATTGTGGCTCTTTTGATGGCTTGCGAAGGTGTAGCGCTGCCCCGGATGTTTGAGGGCGTTGCGGATGATTTCCACCTGCCGGTGATTGAATAAATCCAGCGCCCGCATGTGCGATTCCACGTCCTTCAAATCAGCCGTTTTTCGCTCGATGTAAGTATGCAGTTCGCGGACCGCCCGGCGGATCACCTGTGTCTGGGCGATGATGAAATACGTCAGATCGTTATCATCCGTCTCCGTGTAGAGGAACGAGCGGCCATACTTCACTGGCGCTTTCCGCAGAATGCTGGATATGGAGATGAACTCAAAAAGCCAGTAGCCGCTGTGCAGCATCGCCCAGTAAAACAGTGCCCGCGCCGTGCGCCCGTTGCCGTCCACGAAGGGATGATCGTAAGCCAGCCAGAAATGCAGGATGATCGCCCGCACGGCAGGATGCACGAAGTAGCCCGGTGTCTCCCCATTCGCAAAAGCGCACATAGCCGCCATCCGCTCCGTCAGTTCCTCGGCAGGCGGCGGTGTGTGATAGACTTCGCCGAAGTCATCGCCCACAACGCGCTCCTCGTCGGCACGGCGAAAGCGCCCTGCTGCGGTCGGATCATCCAGCGTTTTCTCCGTCACCAGCCGGTGGACTTGGAACACCAGCTCCGGTGACAGAGCAGACGCTTTCAGCGCCCGGATGCGCTGCATCGTCACGTAATTGTTCAGGATCATCTGCTCACTGTTGTCGCGCGGCTTGCGGCCCGAGCGGATCATCTCCTTGGCCACCTCGCGTGTCGTCACCGCGCCCTCGAGCTGGCTGGACGTGATCGCCTCCTCCATCAGCGAGCTCACTAAATACCGGTCGCGTGTCTGCGGGTTGGTAATGGGCTCCGGGATGCTCACCAGCCCGCCCGCGCCGAGGTCAATCTGGTGCAGTTCCTCCATCACCAGCTCCGTCACGGCGAACTGGAACGCCCCCTGCGCCGTGTCCTTCAGGGGGATTGGCTTCAGCGCGTCCATCCGGGAAAGCTTCTGCACCAGCCACCACTCCCGATGATTCATCCCATCCGGCGGTGAGTAGCGGCGCAGCTTGTCCCAGTGCAGGTAGTGCCGTTGCGCCTTCGCCTCCCGCATCAGAGAAAAGAAGTGCATCATCCGCTCTGGCTGCTTCACTTCAGCCATTAGATCGTTCAGTTTTGGCGGTGTTTGCGGGATGCGCATCGGCTTCTTGTCAAAGTTCTACTAATTCGTTTCAAATTAGTAGTTCCGCTCAAATAGGCAACTGAATACTAAAACGTTTCACTTTAGTAGCTCGATATCCGCCACACTCAACTCCCCGCTCAGCAGCTTCGGCAGCAGCGTGTTGCGCAGGGTGGCAAGGGTGCGGCATGGGGGAATGGCCGGGTTCATCCGCCGGATGGCCTCGTTCTTCTCCTTCTCCCCATGGGAGAAGGCCGGGATGAGGGTTGGAGCGAAGCGAATTTGCACCACCTCGCCAAACGAATCCCGCTCCGCCGCCGGTTCACCGGGCGCGAGATGCGGCCCGTGCCCGACGGCATAGCCCAGCTCCCCGAACCATTCGAGCGCGGCGTCTTCGACGATGGATTCGTTGAGGCTCATGGTTTCGGTGGCCTGGTTTTCTTCGGCCTTGGTAGCTTCTTCAGCTCCTTCGCCGCCTTTTCAAACTCCGCATCCACCCGCTGTGGCTGTGCATCCAGCAGGGCTCGATACCGGTCATACTCCAGTTCGGCCTTTGCCTTGGCGGATTCGGCGGAAATCTTCCCGGCGTGATCAAGCAGCTCTCGCCCGGAGATTTTCAGAAACTCGTCCAGCTTCGTGATCCAGTCCCGCATCGTCATCGCCTTGCGCTCCAGCGCCTGGAGTTCCGCATATTCGATGTAGAGGTTCACGATCCGGTTGAGCACCTGCAGTTCGTCCTCCGTGAGGTAGTTTTTGGCGATGCCCACATCGTCCTTCCGCACGACGCCGCCGGGGCGGGTGGTTTGCAGGCCCATGAAAGGCTTCGCCGCATCCGCCCGCCCGGCGATGACCTCGGCGGCCGTGTGGCCGTGCGTGGCCCAGTGCATCTTGTTCTGCACGGCGGCGAAGAAACGCTGCGACTGCTCGGCGTTCGGCGTGTAGTCCACGCTCGTCGCGTAGATATCCAGCACCTTTTGGTAAAACCGCCGCTCCGACGACCGGATGTCGCGAATGCGCTCCAGTAGCTCGTCGAAGTAATCCTTTTGTCCCTTGCCCGGCGGATTCTTGAGCCGCTCGTCGTCCATCGTGAAACCCTTCACCAGATACTCACCCAATCGCGCGGTCGCCCACTGCCGGAACTGCGTGCCACGATGGCTGCGGACCCGGAAACCGACCGCCAAAATTGCCTCCAGCCGGTAGTGCCGGAGCCTCCGGGAGACTTCGCGCCCCCCCTCCAATCGAACTTGTAAGTAATCCTTACAAGTTGCCGCCTCGACCAGCTCGCCCTCGGCAAAAATGGCCTTCAAGTGGAGGGTCACGTTCTGCGGCGTCGTCTCGAACAGTTCGGCAATCTGCGCCTGGGTCAGCCACAGGGTCTCGCTCTCCAGCCGGCATTGGATGCGCGTGCGGCCATCTTCCGTCTGGTAGAGGATGATTTCGGATTGGGGCAAGGGTTCGTCAGTCATGGTTTCGGCCTCCTTTCGATGTGTTTTGAGCTGACAAGGCTTCCTTGTTAGTTGCCCGCGCCTCCTCGGGAATGGCCGGATTCAGCCGCCGGATGGCCTTCGCGCAAGCGCCCCACCAGCACCACCTCGCCAAACGAATCCCGCTCCGCCGCCGGTTCACCGGGCGCGAGATGCGGCCCGTGCCCGACCGCATAGGCCAGCTGCCCGATCCTTTCGTGGGCGGCGTATTCGAAGATGGTTTCTTTGAGGCTGATGCTCGGTTAGTTTGCGGGGACCATCGCGTTATTCTCTTTTGTAAAC
>JANNVM010001027.1:0-4063 GCA_031414455.1 Verrucomicrobiota bacterium | reverse complement strand
GGTCACTAAGTACGTCTCAATGCAGACACAACTCGCCGTGCATGTTTACGCCGGCATTTTCGGTCCATTGCTGGCGATCATTCACACCGGCCACAAGTTCGAGAGCTGGCTCGGCATCACGCTGACATCCGTGATGCTGCTCGTCGTCGTGAGCGGCTTCGCGGTTCGCTATTTGCTCACTTACGTCAACCAGGAGATCAAAGACAAGTTGCTCCTGCTCCAGACGGCGCGGGGCGATCTCGACAGTGCATGGGGCGTGCTCGAAAACTCTCCGGCTGAAGTGAAAGCCCTTCCAAAGTGGCCGCTCCTGGCAGCTGGCCTGGCATCGTTGGGGATCGATCTTTCATCCCGCGGCGGCCCGGCCGGGGACGTCACCCGCCTCGCCGAAGCCGTGGCGGACCTCGAGTATGCGGTGCGCACGCACGAGTTCTTCAAACGCTGGTTCAGCCGCGCACTGAAGCTGCACATCGTTCTCTCCGTGCTCCTCTACGTCCTCCTCGGATTGCACATCTGGGCAGGGATCCACTTCGGACTGAGGTGGTCATCATGAAACTGCTCAAACTGATCTTCTTCGCGGCTCTTACCTTCGCGCTTTTCGCGTTCGGATTCTTTGCGTTCTCCTCCCGCCATCAGGGGGAGACGGCCAGCCCCATCCTCTCGTCCGCCTCCTGGCAGCACATGGTAGCGCCCGGCCAGTTGTCGCAGCCGCACGCCTTTCTGGAAAATAACTGCGCCGCGTGCCACACGCCAGTGAAGGGCGTCGAGGCGAAGAACTGCATCGTCTGCCACGCCGATAACAAGACCGTCCTGCAGCGCCAGCCGAGCGCCTTTCATGCCGACATCGGCACCTGCACCGCCTGCCATCTCGAACATCAGGGGCGTGTCGCGAGCACGACGAGGATGGATCATGTCGCGCTCGCGCACATTGGCTTGCAGCAAATCCAGAAGGCTGCGCCCTCGCCCGATCAGTCTCGCGATGCGCTCGCCGCATGGCTCAAACAAGGTGCCGCGTCGCCGCACACGCCGCAACTCCAGCGCGAGGAGTCGCTGCTCAACTGCGCGAGCTGCCACTCTACGAAAGACCGGCACCGCGGCCTGTTCGGCAACGACTGCGCTCAGTGCCACGCCACCGCGAAGTGGACGATCCCCGAATTTCGCCATCCCTCTTCCGCCTCGCAGTCCTGCGCCCAATGCCATCAAGCCCCGCCGAGCCATTACATGATGCACTTCAAAATGGTCTCGATGAGCGTCGCGCACATGGAGAAGGCGGAGGTGAATCAATGCTTTCGCTGCCATCAAACCACTTCGTGGAACGACATCAAAGGTGTCGGCTACTACAAGCATCATTGAGAAGACCATGACCAGAGATCCCATCTGCGGTATGACCGTTAATGCAAACACCGCGCTCCATGTCGAGCGCGATGGGCAGACGCATTATTTTTGCAGCGACGAATGCCGGCAGCAATTTCTGAGTGCTCAAGCGGTCACTCATCGTGCTGGCCCGTGTGTCATCGTGATCTTTGGCGCGTCCGGCGATTTGACGAAGCGGAAGCTGCTGCCCTCCCTCTGCAACCTCATCGCCAGCGGTTTGCTGGCCGAAGATTTCGCCATCACTGGCGTGGGACGCAGGGAGTGGTCCGATGAAGACTTCCGGCAGCAGATGAGGAGTGCCGTGGCCGAGTTTTCCATGCAGAAAGTGGACCCGGAATTGTGGAAGAACTTCGAGCAACGGATGCGCTACTGCAGTGGCTCCTACACCGACCCCGGAACCTATCAAAGATTGAGCGCGATGCTGTCTGAGTCGGACAAGACGCATCATACTGGCGGGAATGCTTTGTTCTATCTCTCCGTGCCGCCCAGTTCTTTTGGCCCCATCGCCCAACAACTCCACGCGAACGGTTTGTTGAGGGAGACGCCTCCGGTTTGGCGACGGCTCGTGATCGAGAAACCGTTCGGGCATGATCTGGCCTCCGCACGCGAATTGAACGCCACCCTTTTCTCAGTTCTCGCCGAATCACAGATCTTCCGCATTGATCATTACCTCGGCAAGGAGACGGCGCAGAACCTTCTCGTGTTCCGCCTGGGCAACAGTATGATCGAGCCGGTCTGGAACCGTACGTTCATTGATCATGTTGAGATCACAGCGGCGGAGGCGATTGGCATCGACGGCCGCGCTGCCTTCTATGAAAGCGCCGGAGCTTTCCGCGACATGATGCAGACGCACATGCTGATGCTGCTCGCGCTCATTGCCATGGAGCCGCCTGCATCCCTCTCAGGTGAAGCCGTACGCAATGAGAAGGCCAAGCTGCTCGAAAGCATTCGGATTCCCAAGCCGGAGGAGGTGATGCGCGATACGGTGCGCGGGCAGTATGGGCCCGGCCAGGCAGACGGCAGACCCACCGTCGGGTATCGCGAAGAACCGGGCGTGTCCCCAGAGTCAACAGTCGAAACCTTTGCCGCTGCCAAACTGTGGGTGGACAATTGGCGCTGGGCGGGCGTGCCATTCTATTTGCGCACCGGTAGCGACTCGCACGGCGCGTCACCGAGATCGTGATCCGGTTCAAGAGTCCGCCGCTCTCGCTGTTTGGCGGTACGGAATGCTCCCCGCTCGGCCCCAACCTGCTCATCATGCACATCCAGCCGGAGGAGGGAATCACCCTGCAAATGCGCGCCAAAATGCCGGGGCCAACCATCAGCACGCGGGCGGTAACGCTGGATTTCGACTATGCTCAATTTGGCAAAATCGCCCCGACTACAGGCTACGAAAAGCTGCTCTACGATTGCCTCGTGGGCGATGCCACGCTCTTCCACCGTGCCGACATGGTGGAGGCTGCATGGAAAATAGCCGAACCGATTCTAAGCACTTGGGCCGGCCAACCGCGCGAAGGCCTGCCGATCTACGCTTCAGGAACCTGGGGGCCACCAGAGGCTGAACACCAGCACCGGTGGCAAAGCCGGTGAACAGACTCTGGTTTTGAAATTAACTGCAAAAAGACATCCACGTATGAAAGCAAATCTCCTACTTCTGTCCCTGCTGCTTTGTTGGCAGGGGATCTCCGCCCCCGCTCAGGCCCGCACAGTGAATTACGATCTGGTGCTTGCGCAGACCGATGGTCCGATCATGGGCGGACAAAAGGCAATGACGATCAATGGCAGTCTGCCCGGCCCCACGCTGCGCTTCAGAGAAGGCGATGATGCCGTGCTGCGGGTGCGCAACGATTTGAAGGAAGAAACCTCCATCCACTGGCATGGCCTCCTGGTGCCGAATGATCAGGACGGGGTTCCGCATGTGAACATGGCGGGGATCAAACCCGGAGAGACTCGCGAGTATCGCTTCCGTTTGCGGCAGAGCGGCACCTTTTGGTATCACTCCCACAGCGTTCTGCAGGAGCAGCTTGGCATTTACGGGAGCATTGTCATCACGCCCAAAGGCGGAGAGCGCATCAAAGCTGATCAGGACCTCGTGGTCGTCCTCTCCGACTGGACTAATGAACGTCCGTATGCCGTGCTGGGACAGCTCCGTGCGGGCCGCGAGTGGCAGCAGATCAAGAAGGGCACAGCCCAGAGTATTGTCGGCGCCATCCAGCACGATGCCTTGCCGGACATGGTCAAGCGATGGATGAAACGGATGCCCGCCATGGACCTTTCCGATGTGGGTTATGATGCATTTCTGGCGAATGGGCAGCCGGCGGCGGAGTTCAGGGCCAGACCAGGTCAGACCGTGCGAGTCCGGCTGATCAATGCCAGCGCCGGCACTTATTACCATCTGGACTATGCGGGCGGGCCGATGAAGATCATCGCCGCCGATGGCACGGACGTTCAGCCCGTTTCGACAGGACGCTTCCTCATGGCCATCGCCGAAACTTACGATCTCCTTTTGAAGGTGCCTCAGGGTGGGGGCGCGTGGGAACTGCGCGCCACTTCCCAGGATGGCACCGGCCACAGCAGCCTTTTTATCGGGCAAGGTGAACAGCACGCCGCGCCGGATGTGCCGAAGCCCAACATCTATAAGCCAATGGCTGGAATGGGTAGCATGGACGGCATGAAGGGCATGAAAGGCATG
>JANNVM010001026.1:0-11041 GCA_031414455.1 Verrucomicrobiota bacterium | reverse complement strand
GTGCCGCCCCTGCCGGGGCTCCCGCAATCTTTGGCTGCGGGTCCGGTGGCTTACGCCACCGGCTAATCTATTCCAGCCCTCCGGGCTTCGGATCCTTTGATTGCTTAAGTTAGCGCTTATGGGGCTTCACCCCTGGCTATTCATGGAGAACCGCGCTGCGGTTCAGTTTCAGACTGCATCAATACGGCCCCGACTCCTGCCGCTTTCGGACCTATCCCCTGGCCTGCGCTTTCGCCCACGCGTCCTTGAGCGTCACGGCGCGGTTCACGACGGGGGCACCTGGCTGACTGTACTTCGTATCAATGCAGAAGTACCCCATGCGCTCGAACTGGAAGCGCGTGCCGGGAGCGAGGTCGCAGATGCAAGGCTCGACCTTCGCGGTGGAGAGTACGGTTAGGGATTCCGGATTGAGGTAATCGCGATAGGTCTGGCCGTCGGGAATGTCGCCGGGGTTTTCGATGGTGAAGAGACGGTCGTAGAGGCGCACCTCCACGGTCGCGGCGTGCGGGGCACTGACCCAGTGAATGACGGCAGAGCCTTTTTTCGGACCCGAGTTACGGCTGTCAGGATCGTAGGTGCAGCGGAGTTCGATGACGTTGCCGCCGGCGTCCTTCACGACTTCGTCGCACTTGATGTTGTAGGCATAGCGGAGCCGGACTTCGCGTCCCGGGCTGAGGCGGAAGTATTTTGGCGGCGGGACTTCCATGAAGTCATCGTGTTCGATGAAGAGTTCGCCGCTGCACTTCATCACACGGCTGCCGGCATCAGGATTTTCCGGATTGTTCACCGCCTCGATGTCCTCGGTGTGACCGGCGGGCCAGTTGGTGAGGGTGACTTTCAGCGGCCGCAGCACCCCCATGTAACGCGCGCAGGTTTTGTTGAGATCCTCCCGCACGGCGTGCTCCAGCAGGCCGGCATCGGTCATGCTCTTGAACTTGGTCACTCCGATCCGCTTGCAGAACGTGCGGATGCCTTCCGCGGAAAACCCGCGCCGGCGCATCCCGGAAATTGTCGGCATCCGGGGATCGTCCCATCCATCCACGAGCGACTGCTCCACCAGTTCAAGGAGGTAGCGTTTACTCAT
Organism: Verrucomicrobiota bacterium; assembly: GCA_031414455.1. Classification (GTDB taxonomy): domain Bacteria; phylum Verrucomicrobiota; class Verrucomicrobiia; order Verrucomicrobiales; family V1-33; genus V1-33. The sequence continues at coordinate 9,957 of JANNVM010001026.1, read as the reverse complement.
CATGGTACAGGTCAGATTGAGCCTCGCGAACTCGATCTGCCGCGGCTTGTGCGGCACACTGACATTATCAATGAGCCAGTCGTAGAGCGGACGGTGGGCCTCGAACTCCAGCGTGCAGATGCTGTGGGTGATGCCCTCAATCGCATCGCTGAAGCCGTGCGCCATGTCGTAGGTGGGATAGATGCACCACTTGTCGCCCGTGCGGTCGTGCGGGACTTTCTTGATGCGATAGAGCACCGGGTCGCGCAGGTTGATGTTGGGCGCGGCCATGTCAATTTTCGCCCTCAGCGTGCTCGCGCCGTCGGCAAATTCACCGGCCCTCATGCGTGCGAAGTGGTCGAGATTCTCTGCCACACTCCGGTCGCGGTGCGGCGAATTCTTTCCTGCCTCCGTCAGCGTGCCGCGGCTCGCGCGCATCTCGTCAGCCGTCTGATCACAGACATACGCGAGGCCTTTTTCGATCAATTCGAGTCCCCACGCGTGGATTTGATCGAAATAGTCCGAGGCATGATAAAGGTGATCGCCCCACGAGAAGCCGAGCCATTTCACGTCCTCCATAATGGAGTGGACATACTCCACATCCTCTTTGACGGGGTTGGTGTCGTCGAAACGGAGATGGGTGCGACCGCCGGGGTTCTCCAGGCTGAGCCCGAAGTTGAGGCAGATGCTCTTGGCGTGGCCGATGTGGAGGTAACCGTTCGGCTCCGGCGGAAAGCGCGTGACGACGAACGGATGTTTGCCCGACTGGAGATCGTCCCGGACGATTTCACGGATGAAGTCGAGGGATTCGCGTTCGGTATTTTCGGGAGTGACGGACATGGGTGGGGAAAATGGAGTGCCATCCATTTCAGAGAATCCCCGCCGGGCAAGAGAAAGGAAGCCGATTTGCTCAGGCGACGCTCGCGAGATAGGCTTCCTCATCCATGAGGGCGGCCAGATCGAGTGGATTGGCGGGCCGGATTTTGAAAAGCCAGCCGGCATTGTAGGGATCGCTGTTCACGAGTCCGGTGTTGGCTGCGACTTCACCGTTCACTTCCACGATTTCTCCGGCGACCGGCGCATAGATGTCGCTGGCGGCTTTCACGGATTCGATCACGGCCACGGCCTCTTTGGCAGCGACGATGCGTCCGGGTGCCGGGAGTTCAATATAAACAACGTCGCCGAGTTCAGCCTGGGCGTGATCGGAGATACCGACGACAGCGGCGTCTTCTCCAGGCAGGATCCATTCGTGTGAGGCGGCGAAGCGGGCGTTGGCAGGAGCAGGCATAACGGAAAGTATGAAGGGTGAAGGCTAAAGGATGAAAGCAGAAAAGATCAGACCGGGCGGCGGTAAAAGGGCTTTTTGACGACTTCGGCGGGCCAGGATTTGCCGCGGATTTCGATATCGAGTTTGGTGCCGGGCGCGGCGAGGGCGGGCGGAAGATAGGCCATGCCGATGCCGCAGCCGAGGCTGGGCGAGACACCGCCGCTGCAGAGTTCGGCGACAGGCGAGCCGTTGCTGAGAACCGGATAGTGGGCGCGCGGGGGAGGGGACTGGTCGGCCATGCGGATGCCGGCGAGTTTTGACGGCACGCCGCTTTCCTTCTGCGCGGCAAGCACGGCGCGGCCGGTAAAGTCGCCTTTTTCCATGTCCACGAAAAATCCGAGCCCGGCTTCGAGCGGCGTGCGGTTGGGGGAAAGATCGTTGCCGTTGAGGGGATAGCCCATTTCCAGACGGAGCGTGTCGCGGGCACCGAGTCCGCAGGGCACCGCGCCGGCTGCGAGCGCGCGGTCCCACCATGTGATGCCGTCCGCCGCCTCGCAGAAAAGCTCGAAGCCGTCTTCGCCGGTATAACCCGTGCGGCACACGATGATGGCGCCGTGTGGCGTGGTGAGTTCCGCGATGCCATTGCGCGGCGGCAGGGAAGCGCCGGTCATGGCGGTGAAAACCGCAACGGCATTCGGGCCCTGAATGGCCATGCCGGCATAAGCGGGGCTTTCATCGCGGAATTCGATGCCGCTTTCCAGCCGCGCACTCAGCCATGCCCGGTCCTCTGCGATCAGACTGGCGTTCACCACGAGAAACCAGCGGTCGTCCGCAAGGCGATAGGCAATGAGATCGTCAATCACGCCGCCGTTCTCATTGAGGAGCAGCGTGTACTGGCCCTGACCAGGCTGGAGTTTGGCGGTGTTGTTGGTGAGTTGGCGGTTGAGCCATGCTCCGGATTCCGGACCGCTGACGAAGAATTCACCCATGTGTGAGATGTCGAAAATGCCGCAGCCGGAGCGCACGGCGACATGTTCCCGGGTGATGCCGGCATATTGCACCGGCATATTCCAGCCGGCGAAGGGGACCATCCGGCCGCCGCAGCGGAGGTGGGCGGCAAGGAGCGGGGTTTGTTGCAGAATTTCGGGAGTCACGTCCGGAATGCTGGAAGCGATCTCCATTATTGTCAACGCGCCCGGGCTGTGGGAAACGGATTGCTCCGCCGGTTCTGCCCGCTTGGTTCCGCCCCTCTCCTTTCTCACTCCCCTGACTTTTCTCATGCGACTGCTCGACTCACTGGAACGCCGCTTCGGACGCTACGCCATCCGCGGTCTCATTGGCTATATTGCGTTCTTCCAGTGTCTTGTTTTTGCGGTGCTGTATGTGAACAAGCCATTTCTCGCGAAGATCGTGCTCGTCCCGTTCACGGAGATGGACGGCGAGTGGTGGCGGGTGTTCACCTTTCTGACGGTACCCGATGCCAGCAGCCTGCTGATGTTTGTCTTCTCAATCTACATCGCCTTGATGTGCGGCTCACGGGTGGAAGGAGACCTGGGCATCTTCCGCATGAATCTCTTCGTTGCGGTCTTCGTGCTCAGCCATTGGGGCATGGCTGCGCTGGCGGGCACTGCGGCTGGCGATACGCTGGAGCAACTAACCGGATCGGTGCTGGTGCCGAATGTAGCTGGCTATCATTATTACGTCGGTAATCTCCTTTTCACGAATGTCTTCCTGACGTTCGCAGTGCTTGAGCCGAGATTCACTTTTTTGCTTTTCGGCATCGTGCCGCTGACGGCCCGGGTTCTGGCGCTCGTGGACGCGGGGCTTATTCTCTTTAACATCATGCGCACTCCACAATTGTGGCTGGTCACCCTGTTGTCGCTGGCTCCGTTCGCGTGTTTTGCTCTGCCGCAGCTTATCAAATACATGCGCCACCGCGCCACGGTCGGCAGCCGGCGGACGCGTTTTAAGGCGAATTCGCTGACGGTTACTGACAGTTTCCACCGCTGCCATACCTGCGGGCGCACGGATGCGAGCGATCCGGAACTGGACTTCCGCATCACCGATGATGGCATCGAATACTGCTCCGGGCATCTGCCGAAGCCGTGAATGAGCATCCGCCCTGGAATCCCGGGCGTTGTGTGGCACGACATGAAGATGCTTTCCCCCCTTACTTCCCGCTGTCCCTCCCGCCCGCGCACCGCCCCGTTGCTGCGTGCTGCCTGTTCGCTCGCGCTGGTTTTGAGCCTCGCGTCCTGCGCCGGTGTCCGCCGGATCGTCAAAGCCAAGCCTGACGCGCCGTCAGGATTTCTCGGGCAGAGCGCTGATCTTATGCCGGACGCTCCGGAAAGCGGACCGTTTCATGTTGTGAAGCGAACCGTGTCCCCGGCACTCATAAAAAGCGCATCACGCAAGCCCGCGATCACCGTGCTGCCGGTGAATCTGAGCTGGCTCAAGCCGGTGCGCAACACGATGGCCAAAGTGGAGGAGGAGAAATTCGGCAAAGAGCGGCCGGTGCAGGAAGTCGCGGCGTTGATGCAGGCGAAATTCCAGGAGTCGGTGAACCGCTTTGGATTACCGAAGAAAGGGAACCATCTGTTGCTTGAACTCGCCCTCACTGAATTCACGCCCACCAGTCCGTCCGGCAACGTCATGAAAACTGCGGCGGGTTTTTTCATCGGACCGGCGGCCTCGCTCGCGGGCCGGTGGATTAAAGGGACTATTGCCATTGAGGGCCAGCTCCGCGATCCGGAAACCGGGCGCGTCGTCTATCAGTTTGCCGACCGCGAGGGCGATCCCATTACGATCGTCAGTGTCCGCAATTTCCAGTCGGCAGCATGGGCGGAGATTATCATTGGTCAGTGGGCGGAACAGTTTGCCGCCGCCGTCCGCGCGCCCGCCGGCGTCAAAATCAAAGATGCCTCCGTCTTCCGGCTCAACCCGCTGTAACGGGGACGGCATCCCGCTTGCGCGGCAGTCCCGCTCTCGCTTTTTGCAACATGGTTACTCCACCACTGATCGGTGCCATCGAAGCCGGCGGCACCAAATTTGTCCTCGCGGCCGGGACTGGGCCTGATGACTTGCGGGACATCGTGCGCATTCCCACCACGACGCCGGCGGAGACTCTGCAGCGGTGTGTGGAGTATTTCACTGTGGCGCAACAAAAGCACGGACCGCTCGCGGCGCTGGGGATCGGGACGTTCGGACCGGCGGGAGTGGATCCGGCGGCGGCCGATTTTGGTTATATCACGACGACACCCAAGCCTGGCTGGCAGCACATTGACATGGCCGGGACCTTGCAGCGGGCGCTCGGCGTGCCGGTCGCTTTCGACACCGATGTCAATGCCGCGGGCTACGGCGAATGGCTGTGGGGTGCGGGGCGCAACTGCGGCGTGGTGCTCTACCTGACGATCGGCACCGGCATCGGCGGAGGCGTCATTATAGACGGACGTCCGCTGCACGGGCTGTTGCATCCGGAAATGGGTCACATCCGCATCCCGCGGCCCGCGGCCCTGGCGGAATTCGCCGGTTCGTGTCCATGGCACGGCGACTGCCTCGAAGGACTTGCCAGCGGTCCGGCCCTCGCGGCGCGCTGGGGCACGGACGGAGCACATTTGCCGCCGGACCATCCTGCGTGGGAAGCGGAGGCCGAGTGCCTCGCCGCGGCCTGTGCCAATTTCACCTGCACGCTGAGCCCGCACCGCATCATCCTCGGTGGCGGTGTTATGGACGGCCCCGGCCTGCTCACGATGGTGCAGCAAAAATTCCGCGGCCTGCTCAACGGCTATCTTCAGCATCCGCTCATCACCGGGCGCACGGATGACTATGTGACCGTCCCTGGACTCGGCCCGCGCTCAGGCATTCTGGGCGCACTCGCGCTCGGCAGGAATTTGCGGTGAACAATTCCAATCCGTTCTCGCGTATCCGGTCTCGCTCTCCTCTCCCCACATTCTGCATTCTGAGTCCCTCATTCCCATGAAACGCCGCTCCTTCCTCTCTGCCTCCACCGCCGCCACTTTTGGCTTCCAGTTTGTCCCCGCTCATGTGCTTCGCGCTCAAGGCGGCAATACGCCCAACAGTAAAATCCGTCTCGCCGTCATCGGCTGCGGCGGCCAGGGCGGGTCCGACCTCGGCAACATGGCCAGCGAAGACATCGTCGCCCTCTGCGATGTCGATGACCGCAGCGCCGCGGACAGCTTTAAGAAATTCCCCGGCGCGAAACGCTTCAAGGATTTCCGCAAGATGTTCGACGCCATGGCCGGCGGCATTGATGCCGTGCTGGTGGCCACTCCGGATCACACCCATTTCGTCGCGGCCATGGCGGCGATGGAACACGGCAAACACGTCTATTGCGAAAAGCCGCTGGCGCACTCTGTCGGCGAAGTCCGCGCCATGCAGGCCAAGGCCATTGAGAAGAAAGTGATCACTCAGGTGGGGAATCAGGGGCATTCCTCACACAGCATCCGCACGTTTGTCGAAATGGTGCAGAGCGGCGTCATCGGCAAGGTCACCGAGGTCCACGCCGGCTGCGATGCCTTCAAAGATGTCTATGCGGTGGCCGAAAAGAGGGCCCAGTTCTCAGAGAAACCGCCTGTGCCCGCGGAACTGGACTGGGATCTCTGGCTCGGCCCCACCGCCAAGCGCGACTACAATCCTGCCTATCTCCCGTTCAACTGGCGCGGCTATTCCGCCTTCGGCAGCGGCGTCATCGGGGACTGGGTTTGCCATGTGCTCGATCCCTCCTTCTGGGCTCTCGACCTCGATATGCCGACCGCCATCACTGCCGAGACGAAGGGCTATGATCCAGTGAAGGACGTGGAATTCTATCCGAAAGGTGCGCGAATCACGTTTGAGTTTCCCGCCAAAGGCGACCGCGGGCCGGTGAAGATCATTTGGAGCGACGGCGAATTCGCCATTCCCAACCCTGAGGAGCTGGCGAAAGAGAAACGTCAGGTCGTCGGCATCGGCGCGGTGATCATCGGCGAGAAAGGCAAGATCATGCACGGCTCCCACGGCGCCGGCAGCCCTCACATCATCACTCCGGAACTGCTCAAGGGCTGGAAACGCCCGGATGAAAAAATTCCGCGTCTCAAGAACGGTGATCACCAGTTGGACTGGCTCGATTCCATCCGCGCCGGCAAACAGTCGGGTTCGAACTTCGCCTACGGCGGCGCGCTGAGTGAAATCGGCCTGCTCGGCATGATTGCGATCCGCCGCAGCGGCCATCGCCTCGAGTGGGACGCGAAGCAGATGAAATTCACCAACGATGCCGAAGCCAATGCCTTCATCACGCCCACCTACCGCGAGGGCTGGAAGGGCGTCTGAGCCAGCGGGCCGCGCCGCGGAAACGTCTGCTTGAGCGCGCGGGATTCCCGTCCCACGACTGTGCCCAAGTATGCAAAGCCTCTGGTCCGATTCTGAAGCCTCCGCTTTCTCCGAAAGCGATCTCTCACTCCGTGTTTTTACTTCGCGTCTGCTTGGACGCGAACCCGCCCTCGTGCTCCACGGCGGTGGAAACACGTCGGTAAAAAGCACGGCGAAGGACTTTTTCGGTGACCCTCAGGACGTGCTCTACATAAAGGGCAGCGGCGGTGACCTCGCGACCATCGAAGCGGGTGGATTCGCTGCGGTGAAGATGAGTGTACTGCTCAAGATGGCGGACCTCGCGTCGCTGAGTGATGCGGACATGGTGCGCGAGCAGCGCGCTGCCATGCTCGATCCCGATTCGCCGAATCCCTCCATCGAGGCGGTGGTTCATGCGGTGATCCCTCACAAATTCGTGGATCACACGCACTCGAATGCGGTCGTAGCGGTGACGAATCAGCCCGCTGGTCTGGATCTCGTGAAGGCGACATGGGGCGATCGTGTCATCATCGTTCCCTATGTGATGCCTGGTTTTCTCCTCGGCAAAGCGGTGCGGGAACTGACAAAAAATGCTGACTGGTCGAAGGTGGAGGGGCTGATCCTCATGCAGCACGGGATCTTCACGTTCGGTGCCACGGCGCAGGAGAGCTACGAGCGCATGATCAAACTCGTGAGTGAAGCGGAGACTGCGCTGGAGAAACGCGGCGGCGGTCCCGGCGCTGTGGGCATGGCGACATTCTGCGCAGACAACGCCGCACTGAGGAAACTTGCGGCCCAGCGCCAGGCAGTGAGCAAAGCGCGGGGCAGGGCCTGTTTCGCGCTGGCGGATTTCACGGATGAAGCCGCGGGATTCGCCGCTCGCAGTGATGTCGCTTCGCTGGCGACGCGCGGCACGCTGACGCCGGATCACAGCATCCGCACCAAACGAATCCCGGCTATTTTGCATGACGAAAATGCGGTGAGCGGATATGCCGCCGCTTATGCTGACTACTTTCAGCGGAATCAGTCAGGGCAGACGATGCTCGACCCCGCGCCGCGCTGGGCGGTGCTGCCGGGGCAGGGGACAGTGGCGTTCGGTGCGAGCCTGCCGGAGGCGCGCATCGTGCGGGACATCGTGCAGCACACGGTGAGAACGATTCAGCAGGCGGAAGCCGCGGGCGGCTGGGTCGCGCTGCCGGAGAAGGACCTCTTTGAGATCGAATACTGGGACCTTGAGCAGGCGAAACTGCGCAAGGCTCCTGCACCGAAGCCGCTTCAGGGCAAGGTCGCCATCGTCACCGGCGCGGCGGCCGGCATTGGCAAAGCGATCGCGCTCGCCCTCCAGGTGCAGGGTGCGGCCGTTGTTGGCATGGATCTGAATCCGGAAACTGCACAGCGGCTCTCCGGCCATGACGGGCTCGACGGTGTCGTGCTTAACCTGACCGACTATCCGAAAGTGCAGGCGGCCGTGGAGGATGTCGTCCGCACGTATGGCGGACTCGACATTCTCGTGAGCAACGCCGGCATCTTTACCGCCGGCGCGAACTTCGAAGACATGGACCCGGTGAACTGGGCGAAGAGCATGGAGGTGAACCTGACAAGTCACATGCGCCTGCTGCAAAGCTGCGTGCCGTTCCTTAAACTCGGCGTGGAGGCCACGGCCATCTTCGTCGGCAGCCGCAACGTGAAAGCCCCCGGCGCGGGTGCCGGCAGTTATTCCTGCGCCAAAGCCGCCGTGACGCAACTCGTCCGCGTGGCGGCTCTGGAACTCGCGCCCGCCGGCGTGCGCGTAAACATCATTCACCCGGACGCTGTCTTCGACACTGAACTCTGGACCCCTGAAGCCCTCGCCAAAAGCGCGCAGCGTTACGGCGTCACCGTGGAGGAATACAAGACACGCAATCTGATGAAAACGGAGATTAAGAGCGCGGACATCGGGCGCATGGTCTGCGCGATGGCCGGCAATATCTTCGCCAAGACCACCGGCGCCCAGATTCCCGTGGACGGCGGGAATGACCGCGTAATTTGAGAGCAAGGAGTATTACGCCGGGACAGGCATTGAGCGGCGTCCGGCTGTTATTCGAGTTCTGTGCGACTCGCCGATGAGTCAGTGGATCGAAGTCGTGGCTCCCCGGTTCATTCCAAAAGGGCGCTCTTCCACGGCATTCGTTTTTAACGGCGAATGCAGCGCCGGTCCATGAATACGCGTTTCTTCACTGCAAAAATCCGCCGTGCGGCAGCTCTGCACCCGCAGCTCCGATAGTCGAAAAATGAACACAGTTCTACGGTGCCGCCGCCGATGCCATGCGCCGCATTCTCGTTGAGGGGGCCCGCCGCCGTCTCGCGGCGAAACGCGGCGGTGGAGACGCCGCCGTTCCGCTCGATGGCATGGACATTGCCGCGCCCCTGCCCGATGAGCGGATCCTCGCCGTTCACGGGGCCCTCGATCAACTCGAACGCGAAGACGAACTGAAGGCCCGGATCGTCAAACTGCACTTCTTCAGCGGCCTGATGCACGAGGAGATCGCCAGCCTCACCGGCCTGAACATTAAAGCCGTCCGCCGTCATTGGGCCGTGGCCAAACTTTGGCTCTTTCGGGTGCTCGAGGAAAAAGTTGAAAATATCTGTCCACTTCTGCCGGGATTTCACGCGTGTAGAGACAGGATGAACAGCAGAGCATCAGAAATCTTCGCCAGCGCCCTCGAATTTGAGGGCGATGACCGAACCGGTTTCCTCACCGATTCCTGTGACGGCGACACCGAACTCCGCCGCGAAGTGGAAGCCATGCTCGCCGATACCGTGCGCGCTGACGATTTTTTTGGTTACGCGGCCAATCGCGCCGTGAGAGCAGGCGATTTCGTGCCGCCCGTCACCGAAAAGCCCGGCGATGTCTTCGGCCCCTACACGCTGCTCGAACAGATCGGAGAGGGAGGATTCGGAGTCGTCTGGATGGCGGAACAAAGCCAGCCGATCCGCCGCACGGTCGCGCTCAAAGTCATCAAGGCCGGCATGGACACCAGGCAGGTCCTCGCCCGCTTCGAGGCCGAGCGCCAGGCCCTCGCGATGATGGACCACCCGAACATCGCCCGCGTCATCGACGCCGGAGCCACTCCGACCGGACGCCCCTACTTCGCGATGGAACTGGTCAAGGGCATCCCCATCACCGAATTCTGCGACCAGGAGAATCTCGACACCCGCCAGCGCCTCGAACTGTTCTGCGACGTGTGCTCAGCGGTGAATCACGCGCACCAGAAAGGCATCATCCACCGCGACCTCAAGCCCTCGAACATTCTCGTCAGCCGCGGCGTGGACTGCACCTCCGCAGCGCCCGGTGGACGGGAAGTCCACGCTACGGCGGGTGCCGCAGA
>JANNVM010001025.1:0-11090 GCA_031414455.1 Verrucomicrobiota bacterium | reverse complement strand
CCGTTCCGCAGTGCCTCCGGCCTGCCGGCATCCCCGTTTCGCCCCGGCGGCATGCCCAAAATCCGCGCAGCAGAAACCAGGGGATGCAGAGCACCCCGCTGCGGGCCGGGCAGGATGCGCGGGTGCTCTCAACAGCCGACTCCCATGAGTGACAACCATCCTGCCCCCCCCTCTTCGCCCGACGAACCCCAGCTCCGCCCGCATGTTTTTGACGGCATTCAGGAGTACGATCAGAAGCTCCCCAACTGGTGGCTTTTCACGTTCTATTTCGCCATCGTCTGGTTCGTCCTCTACTGGTTCTTCTACTACCAGCTCGGCTGGTTCACCACGGACCACGACCGGGTCACGGCAGAGATTTCACGCATCCAGGAGGCCAAAGCCAAAGAACTCGAAGCCATGATGTCCACGCTCGACGACAACGTGCTGTGGGAGTGGAGCCGTAACTCGAAAATCGTCAGCGAGGGCAAGGACACCTACGACAAGTACTGCTTCACCTGCCACGCTCCCGACCTCACGGCGATGCTCAACGGGGTCAAACTCCCCGGCCAGGCGCTCAATGACAAGGAATGGAAGTACGGCTACACGCCCATGTCGCTTTTCAACATGGTGAGCAAAGGCAGTCCTGACAAAACCGCTCCGGTGCAAATGCCGCCGTGGGAACAGGTTCTCGGCCCCAACGACACCGCCAAAGTCGTCGCCTACGTGCTGAGCTACCACGATCAGAAGGATCCCGGAATCGTCACGGGGCCCGGCACGAATTCCGGCGCGCCGCCGGCACCTCCAGCGGCGCCTCCAGCGGCGCCTCCCGCCACGCCTCCCGCAGCGACGCCGAAGTAATCCTGCTCATCACCTGTCCCCGCCATCGTGTCCGCCCCTCTCAAGCGCCCCAACCTCGACTCTGTCACCACGATCAATGCCGACGGATCGCGGCACTTCCTGCATCCTGCAGATGTAAAAGGGCGCTTCACGCTGGTGCGGCGGATCACCGGGCTCCTGCTCATTGCGATCTACATTCTGCTGCCGTGGATTCCGGTTAACGGGCATCCCGCGGTGTTCCTCGACGTGACCAACGGACGGTTTCACCTCCTCGGAATCACGCTGCTGGTCCAGGATGTGTGGCTGCTGTTCTTCGTCATCAGCGGCGCGGGATTCATCCTGTTCTTTGTCACTTCGCTGCTCGGCAGAATCTGGTGCGGCTGGGCCTGTCCCTACACCGTCTTTCTTGAGCACATCTTCCGGCGCATCGAACGGCTGATAGACGGCGACGCCCCGGCGCGCCGCAATCTGGATGAAGCGCCGTGGGGGCCGTCGAAAACCCTGCGCCGCACGGTGAAACACGCGCTCTATCTGCTGTGCTCGGCGATTATCGCGCACATCTTCCTCTCTTACTACGTTTCGCTGCCAACGCTCTATGGCTACATGCACGAAGCCCCCGGCGAGCACTGGCTGCTCTTCGCCGGCGTCATGGCACTCACGGGAGTGCTCTACTTTTGCTTCGCATGGTTCCGCGAACAGTTCTGTGTGGTCATGTGTCCCTACGGCCGCCTGCAGTCGGCTCTGACGGATGACGACACCATGGTCATTGGCTACGACAAAGCCCGCGGCGAACCGCGCGGCAAGGCCACGGATCCCGCCGCCGGCCACTGCATTGACTGCCGCCGCTGTGTCCAGGTGTGCCCCACGGGCATTGACATCCGCAACGGCCTCCAGATGGAATGCATCGGCTGTGCCGCCTGCGTGGATGCCTGCGACGACATCATGAAAAAGCTCCATCGTCCGCGCGGCCTCGTGCGCTACGATTCCCACAACGGCCTTGGCAAAAAGCGGCGGCGGGTGCTCCGCCCCCGTATCATCGTCTATGCTGTGCTCCTTTGCGCCGGAGCCACGGCCCTCGCTCTCGGACTCAGGCGTGTCCACAGTTTTGAAATGAGTGTCGGGCGCCTCCGGGGCCTGCCTTTCATGGTGGATCACGGAGTGGTCAGGAATCAGTTCGTCTTCCGGCTCGTCAGCAAATCGAACGTACCGGTTGTCTATCAGTTGAGTATTGAGGACGCGCCACCCGGGCTCACCGTGGGCGGCATGGAGAAAACCGTCACCGTCCAGCCGCAGCAGGAGATTCAGCAGTCCCTGCTGCTCACGATGAAGGCCGCCGACTACACCGGCGAATTCAAATTCAGCATCACCGCAAAACCCGGGGGCAGTGACGATGTGATTCGCAAAGAGGTTGAATTCCTCGGTCCGGACCCCCGCCTGTTCAAGGAATCCCAGAATTCAGCCCAGCCATGAGAGCCTATATCCGCCAGCGTCCCTGGATCATCATCGTCGTCGTCAAAGTACTGTTCGTGTCATGGTGGGTCGCGTTCGTTTGTTATGCCTCGCAGCACACTCCGGAAGACGTGCAACCAGCCGCCGAAAGCCATGCCCGCCATTGAAACAGTGAACACCGCCGCCGGCGCGCTCATGGCCGGTCTTGCCACCAGTCTGCACTGTGCCGGCATGTGCGGTCCCGTGGCCTGCAGTCTCATGTCGCTGAAGAACAGCGAAGCTCACCAGCAGCAGGCCGCCGTGCTCTATCATACCGGGCGCGTGCTCTCCTACACCACCATCGGCATCATTGCGGGCGCGCTGGGCCGCTGGCCGCTGGAGAAAGTGACCGGCACTCCGGTAATGGTTCTGCCATGGCTGCTCGCCGCAGTACTGCTGTTCATGGCCATCGGAATACCCGTCAAGCTGCCGCGGCCCGCATTCCTGAAAAAATGGTCCGCCCGCACGCGCCTTAAACTCTGCCGCATCCCGGTCCGGCGCGGCGCCTTCGCCCTGGGAATGGCCACGCCGCTGCTCCCCTGCGGCCCGCTCTATCTCATGGCCGGCATCGCACTGCTCAGCGGATCCGCGATCCGCGGCGCGGAGTTCATGCTCGCCTTCGTGCTCGGCACCATCCCGCTGCTCTGGTTCGCACAACACCGGTTCCATGTGTGGAAAATGCAGCTCGGTGCCGTGGCCCTTGCCCGCGTGAAGCGCGGCGTTTGCCTCGCCGGTGCCGCCATGCTTTTCCTCCGCCTCTGGCCCGCGACGACGGCGACTGCCGATGAGCAGGGGAATGCGCCACCGCCGTCATGCCCGTTTTGTGAGTCGGAGTCCAAGGCCAAGTAATCAGTAATCAGTAATCAGTAATCAGTAATCAGTAATCAGTAATCAGTCACTCCAACACTCACCAACTCAAACACTGACCACGGACCACGGACCACTGACCACCGATCCCCCCCCCTCCCCCATGCCCTCCACCCTTACCCCTCACCTCTGCAAACACTGCTCCACGGCCTTCGAGCCACAGGAGCCGGGTGAAGAATTCTGCTGCGGCGGGTGTGCGTTTGTGCATGACCTCATTCACAACAGCGGGCTCGATCAGTTTTACACGCTCAAAGGCGAGCGCGTCACGTCGCCGGTGAAATCCATCGCCCTGCAGGGGCGCGACTGGACATGGCTCACCGAAATGGCGGCCGCGGCGGAGGTGAATGCGGAGGCCGGTGGTGCCGCCACGCTGGATCTCGCAGTTCAGGGCATTTCCTGCACGGGTTGTGTCTGGCTGATGGAGAAACTGTTCCTGCGTCACCCCGGTGCCCTGCGGGCGCGGGTGCGGGCGCATCCAGGCCGGCTGCATTTGGAATGGTCTCCGGGCCTCTGCGACGTCACGGCCTTCGCGGATGAATTGCGGCGCTTCGGTTATTTGGCAGGACCGGTGGAAGCGAACGGCGCCGCGCGGAATGAATTCAGCGGACGCATGGGACTCTGCGGCGCATTCGCCATGAATGCCATGGCCTTCTCGCTGCCGCGCTACCTTGGAATGGCCGCCGACTTTTCACTGGCCGGCATTTTCACGATGGCCGCCGGCGTTTGCGCGACGCTCGCCGTGCTTACCGGCGGTTCGTATTTCATCACCCGCGCCGCGCAATGTCTGCGCAGCCGGGTGCTCCACATGGACCTGCCAATCGCACTGGGCATTCTCGCCGCCTATGCCGGCTCACTCATCGGCTGGATGCTGAACGTGGAATCGCTGCTTTACTTCGATTTCGTCGCCGTGTTTACGTTCCTCATGCTCGCCGGACGCCGGCTGCAAATGGCCGCCGTCGAGCGAAACCGCGGGCGCCTGCTCGGTCTTTCTGCCGACGCTAATACCCTGCGGGATGCCGCGGGCGAACCGCTGCCGCTGGAGAAACTCGCACCCGGCACCGCCTTTACCCTAACGCCCGGTCAGATCGTCCCGGTGGCCGCGAAACTTCTCGCCGGGGACGCCACGGTGAGCCTCGAATCCATCAACGGCGAAGCCGAGCCGCGCCAGGTGAATGCCGGCGGCCGCCTCGCTGCGGGCAGCCTGCACATTGGCCGCACCCCGCTGGAACTGGAAGCATTGGAGACATGGCAATCGTCGCTCTTCCGCCGGCTGCGCGAATCACCCGAGTCCGCGGCGCATCATCCGCTGCTCGATAAAATCCTGCGCTACGCCATCGCCGGCGTCCTCACCGCGGCCGCGGGCGGGTTTATCGCATGGTGGGCGCTGACAGGCGACCCCGCGCGCGCGCTCCAGGTGATGATCTCCGTGCTCGTCGTGTCGTGTCCCTGCGCGCTGGGCGTCGCGGTTCCGCTGGCCGACGATCTCGCCGCGGCGCGCATGGAACGTGTCGGGGTTTATGTGCGGCGGGCCACCTTCTGGCCGCGGCTGCGCCGGGTCAGGAAAGTCATCTTCGACAAAACCGGCACCCTCACCCTGGAGAATCCCGTGCTGGAAAATCCCGCCGCGCTGCGCGCGCTCATTCCCGATGCGCGCCGCGCCCTGGCCACACTCACTGCCGACAGCCTGCATCCCGTCAGCCGCAGCCTGACCGAATCTCTCGCCGCGCTCGGCAGCCTCGAAACCACCGGCGACGCCGAGGTCAACGAAGCCGCGGGCCATGGCCTGTGGTTCACCGAAACCGGCGGCGCGCGCTGGTCGCTGGGCCGCCCCGGCTGGCAGACGCCGGCGAACCCTGACGACGTGCCGGCGGACTCGGTTTTCGCCTGCGACGGCGTGGCGCTCGCCTGCTTCCGCTTCCGTGATCAGCCGCGTCCAGACGCCGCTAAAGAAGTCCAAAAGCTCCTCGATTCAGGAATTGAGATTCACCTGCTCAGTGGTGACCGCACTCCCAAGGTCCGCACTCTCGCCGCCGCGATGGGGATTCCCCGGGCCAATGCCCACGGCGGCCTGACACCGGAAGAAAAGGAACAGCACGTGCGGTCGCTCGACCACGGCGACACCCTCTACATCGGTGACGGCATGAACGACACCCTTGCCTTCTCCGCTGCCGCCTGCACCGGCACTCCGGTCGTGGACAAAGGGCTGCTCGAAAGCAAAGCCGACTTCTATTTCCTCGGCCGCAGCCTGCGCTTTCTCTCACAACTCCGCGCCACCGCCGGCCTCCGTGCCCGCGCCGTGCGCCGCGTCGCCATCTTCGCCATCGCCTACAACATCGCCGCCGCCACCGTTTGCCTCGCCGGCAGCATGAACCCTCTCATCGCCGCCATCATCATGCCCCTGAGTGGACTGTTTACGCTCGCCGTGGTGGCGCTGCATTTCAGCCGCCCGGGAAATTGGTGCTAGTGAGGTGAACCCGGATCTCAGGCCTGAGGACGGCTAAACCAGGCCATGGAGGCGGGGTGCCGGGGCGGTGTCGTCCATCAAGAGTCCGGGATCAGGGATGCCGCGGGCAGGATGAAGGAGGCAGAAGGGAATAGGCTTCGGTGAACCATGCGTGTCGTGATCATGCGAAGGATGCGGTAAGGGCATAGCAGGGCCAGGCGCGAATCCGCATGATCCCCTTGCCTCCCGCGGCGATGGATGATTAGCCGTCCTTGTCGATTCCCCCTTTCCCTCTGTGAGCCTCTCCCCTTCCACGCCTCAATCCGGACTTCTCTCCGGCTACGCCGTTTCCGGCGGGGTGTTTAACGAAATGTCACCGGCCCCGGGCATCCTGCGGCCGCACTGGCAGAAGTTCACGGAGACACTGGACCGGCTGGGGGCTTCGGGTCTTGCGGAATGCTCTGGCCAGGCGCGGCGGGCGATGGCGGACAACGGCGTGACTTACAATGTGTACGGCGACCCGCAGGGCATGGATCGCCCGTGGGAATTCGATCCCGTTCCCCTCATCATTCCGCCGGAGGAATGGTCGGCGCTGGAGACGGCACTCATTCAGCGGACACGGCTGCTCAATTTGCTGCTCGCGGACATTTATGGCCCGCAGTCGCTGCTGAAGAACGGGCAGATTCCGCCGGCGCTGGTGCTGGGGAATCCCGGCTATCAATTCGCCTGCCAGGGCCTGAAGGTGCGCGGCAATACGTGGCTGCACCTGCACGCCGTGGATCTGGCGCGCGGCCCTGACGGAAAGTGGTGGGCCCTCGGTGACCGCACGCAGACGCCGACCGGCGCCGGCTATGCGCTCGAGAACCGCATCGTGCTCTCGCGCATTCTGCCGGACGAATTGCGTGACCAGCACGTGCAGCGGCTGGCGGGATTCTTCCGGACGTTCCGCGAGAATCTCGCCAGTCTCGCACCTCACTCATCGCCGGGGAGCGCGCCGCACATCGTGCTGCTCACACCAGGGCCGCACAACGAAACTTATTTCGAGCACGCTTACCTCGCCCGTTATCTCGGCTTCCCGCTCGTGGACGGCGGCGACCTCACGGTGCGCGACCGGCGCGTCTTTGTGAAAACGCTCGCCGGTCTCCAGCCGGTGGATGTCATCCTCCGCCGGGTGGATGACAGTTACTGCGACCCGCTGGAGTTGCGTCAGGATTCCTTCCTTGGTGTGCCGGGGCTGCTGGAAGCAGCGCGCGCCGGGAACATCACCATCGCCAATGCCCTCGGTGCCGGACTTGCGGAATCGCCGGGACTTCTAGCCTTCCTGCCGGCCCTCAGCCGCCGGCTGCTCAGTGAGGAACTCAAGCTGCCGTCACTCGCCACATGGTGGTGCGGCCAAAAGCGGGAGCGCGAGTACGTGGCTTCGCATCTGGATCACCTCGTTATCAAAGGCGCGCTCGCCGAGCGGTTCAAAAATCCGTTCTTCGGTTCGAGCCTGACAGATCCTCAAAAGGCTGAGGTTCTCGCCCGCATCCGGGAGCGTCCGCACGGGCTGCTCGGACAGGAAATGATCGCGCTGTCCAAAGCCCCCGTCTGGACCGGCACGGGGCTGGAGGCGCGCCCCGTGGCCCTGCGGGTCTTCATCGCCGCCGCGGGCGATTCGGCCGTCGTTATGCCCGGCGGCCTAACGCGGGTGTCGGTATCGCCGAACATTCCGATCGTCTCCATGCAGGGCGGCGGCGGGAGCAAGGACACGTGGGTGCTCGCCACCGGCCCGGTGCGGCACCGTTCGCTGCTGACACAAAGCGCACGCATTGAACCCACGGAGCGCATTGACCGCGGCCTGCCGAGCCGCCTTGCCGACAGCCTCTACTGGATGGGTCGCTATGCCGAGCGCGCGGAGGGAACGGTCAGGCTCATGCGCGGCATCATTTCCCGGATCGCGGATCAGATCAGCGGCGACAGCACGGCGGAATGCGCGGCGCTGCTCCGGCTCCTCACACCAATGGAACTTGTCGCCCAACCGTTCCCCGAGCCGTTTTCCGGCCCGGTTCTGACAAAAGGATTCCGGGAGATTCTTTTCGGAACGGCCCGGCCGGGAAGTCTGCGGGCGGTGCTCAACAGTCTCCGCGGCACCGCATGGACCGTGCGCGACCGGCTTTCTCTCGATACCTGGCGCATTCTCACCGAACTCCATCAGCACCTTCCCTCCGAACGGGCACGTCCCGGACTCAACGACATGCTGGAACTGCTCAACCGCATGATCCTCGATTTGTCAGGATTCAGCGGTATGGCCATGGAGAGCATGACGCGCGGCCACGGCTGGCGGTTCCTTGAAATCGGCCGCCGCGTCGAGCGCGCCTCCGGCCTGCTCATGCTTCTAACCGCCGCACTCAACGAGGATCCGGAGGGCCATCTTGTCCTTGAGCCACTGCTGGAAATCGGGGACAGCATCATGACCTACCGTCGCCGCTATTTCTCCGAGGCCAAGACCGCACCGGTGCTGGACCTGTTGCTGCTCGACGCGCAAAACCCGCGCGGCCTCTCATTTCAGTTCGCCAGCATCCATCAGCAACTTCATCTGCTGCCCGCACAGCCCGACCGGCCGTTTCCCGGGCCGGAGCATGAACTCGTCTCCGCCCTGCGCGCCAGCCTGCGCGAACTCAACCCGGGAACTCCCGCTGCCATTCTCACGGAAACACTGCACGACATTTTCCGCCGCGTTGGTGAGCTTTCGAACATGATCGCCGCAGTTTATTTCAGCCATGTGGAGGCCCGTATCAGTTAAGGCCATGAACTACGAAATCCGGCACGACACGCACTATCGCTACAGTGATGCGGTGACCAGTTCGCATCACCTCGCGCGTCTCACTCTGAGGGAGACGCCGCGTCAGCGCTGCCTGGAACATTCGCTGCGGATTGATCCCAGGCCATCTGTGCAGCAGGAGCGGCGCGATGCCTTCGGCAACGCGGCCACGTTTTTCGCGCTGCAGAGTCCGCATTCCCATCTGCTCGTGGAAGTCAGGCACCGCGTGGAAACCGCCGCCGCACCGCCCTTTGACCCGGCGGGCTCGCCTCCGTGGGAGGAATGGCGCGATGCTCTCGCCCGCGATGAATCCGGCCGGCTGATTGATCCCCAAACATTTCTGTTCGCATCGCCCTGTGTGCCCGTCACTGCGGAACTCGCCGCGTATGCCGCACCATCCTTTCCGCCCGGGATGCCGCTGCTTCAGGGCGTGCTCGACCTGACGGACCGCATCCACGAGGATTTCGTCTTCGATCCCCTGGCCACGACCGTCAGCACTCCGGTGGAGGAAATTCTGAAGAGCCGCCGCGGGGTTTGTCAGGACTTTGCCCACCTGCAGATCGCCTGCCTGCGCTCGCTGGGCCTCGCCGCGCGCTACGTCAGCGGTTATCTCGAAACCGTTCCGCCGCCGGGGAAAGAAAAGCTGATTGGCTCCGACGCTTCACACGCGTGGCTGGCGGTATTCTGCCCGCAGAACGGCTGGGTGGAAGTGGACCCTACCAACAACTGCGTGGCCGGAGAGCGGCACATCATCCTCGCATGGGGCCGTGATTTCAGCGATGTCAGCCCCATCCGCGGCGTCATTTACGGAAGCGGAAGCCACGTGCTGAAAGTCAGCGTGGATGTGGTGCCGGTCACGCCCCGCACGGTGTAAGAGGTTTCGCCCCCCGCCCGTGGAACAGAAACCGGTTACCGGCACTCCGCTAGGGTGCCTCCCGGAACCCATTCGCTCCACGCTGTGGCGGCGTCCGGGCGATTCCTCGAAAGAAGCCGGGCGTCAGGTTTTTCGTTTTCTGATTTGTCAGGGATAAACGTCTCCGAAGTGACTGCCGTTTGATCCGCCGCCGTGACACCACGCTCCGTTCTTGCGGCGACGGTGCCGCTGACGCCGTTCAGGGTTTCGCGCCCCGTCGTCAGCCATGCCCGCGCTGATCCGTCAGGCTGCCATTCCACCCACAGACGGCCGCGGCGCATCCAGTGATGCCACACGTGACCGTTTCCGTTAGTAATGCGGATATCAAAGGAGCCGGGCACCGTGTCAGGCAGGGGGGCAGGAGCCGGACCTGCTGCGGGGATCAGGCCCCACTCGCGAAGCGCGCGGAGCCGCCGCACCGCCTCCGTCTGTCCGGCGATGACCGCGAGTTCATACCATCTCACCGCCTCGTTCAAGTTGCGGTTCATTCCAATGCCGCGCTCATGGAAAGTGCCGAGTATCCACATGGCGTCCGGCATTCCGCTGTGGGCGAGTTGCTCGATCGCCACGGCGGCCTGGCGCGGGTCTTTGGAAACACCCTGGCCGCATTGATGCAGAGTGGCGAGTTTCAGTTGAGCGGGGCGCAGTCCTTTGGCGGCGGCCCTGCCAGTGAATTCTGCGAACTCTCTGGCGCTATCATCTTCGGGATCCGACGCGGCGGACGTGAACCTGGCCCCGGGCAATGTGCCCGCATGAGCTGTCATGGCAGGAGCGACTCCAGCATCGGCTGCTTTCTTCAGCCAGTTTTCAGAGCTGAGCCGGCCGGTGGAGGGTTTTTCGAGTTCAAGGAGACCTTTCAAACAACAGGCCCATGCGTCCCCACTGGCGGCGGCACGCTCGAGGTCATCGGGCGGTACCGGGGGAGGCTCCGGCGGGGCCTTCCCCAGCATCGACAGCACCGAGTCATAGATTGAGCGATAGCCAGTCAGGATCGTCTCCAGATTGAGCGCCTCGGAATCTCCCGGGGCTTTCCGCAGTTCCAGCAGTGCGACCATCGCCTTCCCGTGAACCGAACCGGTGGCAGCAGCACGTTCTGCCCAATGGAGTGATGCGTCATCGTCTTCGCCCTCATCCAGGACGGATGCGAGAACGACCTGAGAGAAGGTATCACCTGACTCGGCCAGTCGCCGCAGTTCGCCAAACTCGGATGGCACACCTGCGAACCGGGCATTTTCGGCAGGTCCCTCTTCGGCATCCTGCTTCTTGTCCGCGGGAGCATCGAGAATCTGGACGGTGGCAGCATCCCGGAGCTTTTTCGCCATCGCCATTCCTTGCTCAAGGGTGTGCTGATTCCGCAGTTTCAGTCGCAGTTTCCCGCGTAATTCCGCCGAGACCGCGACTTTATCCTGACGGTGACCGGTGACCTTGAAGAGATAGAACGAACCCGAAAACGGGATGATCCCGCTGATTTCGCCGTCTTTCAACGCGAAGGCTTTGTCGGCGAAATCCGCGGCGATATCATCGCGACCCGTCCATCCCCATGAGCCGCCGTCCGGGGCTTTGGAGTCTGCCGAGTGTGCTTTGGCGAGGGCCGCAAAATCTCCTCCCGCTGTCAGTGTTTTGTGAATCTCCCTGGCGAGTTTCTCAGCGTCCGCCGGAAGTCTGTCGTCTCCGGAACTGATCGTAATGGAGTGCAATTGGATCTTCTCCCCCTGCTTCCGCACCTCCCTCGCAATGCCCTCCTCCAATTCCTTGTCCGT
>JANNVM010001024.1:0-7005 GCA_031414455.1 Verrucomicrobiota bacterium | reverse complement strand
CCGCCGCGGCGGGGATCGGATGAGGTGTTCCTCCAGCAACTCTTCGCGTTTGGGCCGCGTACTGTCGTTTATGTGAGCTGCAATCCCGCCACCCAGATGCGAGATCTCCGCCATCTGCTCGATGCCGGCTACCGGCTCACCGCGGTGCAGCCGTTCGATCTGTTTCCGCAGACGAAACACCTCGAGTGCGTCATCACGCTGGAGCGCTAGGACTGCGCGGCTTTGCGCAGCACCCACTTGTCCGCATTGAACTCCACCTTGCGGCCTTCCTCCTTCGCGAAGCGCTCCACCGCGAGGCGCACGCCGTCCCAGGAATAGTCATCGCCAAACAGGATGCCGTGATCGCTCACGATTTCCCAGTAGCTGCAAAGGTCCTGATAGACATCCTCCTCCTCGTGGCTGGCGTCCACGTAGATCATGTCCGCGGTGATGCCGAACTTGCGGAACCACAGCGCGGCGGTCGCGGAGGTCTGCGGGAAGGGAACAATTCGGTCCTGAAATCCCTGGTGGCAGACGTTGGCGAGGAACTGGTAATACACCGACGGATAGCCGTGCTTCAGCGCCAGGCTTTGATAGCGCTGCGGGTCACTGTGATCCGTCCAGAATTCCAGCGCGCCCAGCCAGGTATCAATGCACACGATCTGCGCCGGCAGTCCGGTATCGCGCAGGGCCGTGGCCATTTCCAAAGCGGAGGCGCCCTTCCATGTGCCGACTTCCAGAATGAGCCGCGGTTTGAGTTTGGTGATCAATTCGCGAAATGCCGGCGACTGCCCGCCCCAGCCGTGCGCATCGAACGGCAGCGCTTTGTAATCGAAACCCTCGTAGGGATTCGTTTTGTGCAGCAGACTCATGATGTCAGCGTCCGCGGACTGCGGCGAAGCGGCCGTCACGGCCCGTCGTGGAGCCTGCCGGATCTTCTTGATGCTGTATCCGGCTTTGTAGAGAAGTGTTTTGAGCAGCGACTGCATGATGGGAGAGATTTGAACAGAAGGTAACGAAGAAAGCAAAGGAGACAGAGTAGGAGGAATGGTGACACACATTCAACACCTTCCTTTCCTTCGTTGCCTTCTGTTCAAGAACTTTACGCGATGGGATCCGGGCACACGTCGCGGCGCTGACACTTCAGGCAGTGTTCGCCGCGCCAGAGCGTGTCGAGTTCCTCCATCAGACCGGACACGATACCCGCATCGTCTGTCAGGATGCCGCTCTCGAAATTCCGCCGGTGATCATTCTTCGCGCCGATGCCGGCACCTGTCAGGTTCGCGGAGCCCAGGTATGCGAGGCGACCGTCAATGATGATGATCTTGCTGTGCATCCGCGGGCAGAGCACGCGCTCGAACCGCTCCTCGTGCAGCAGTTCCGGAAACCGGTCAAAGTCTTCACGGAACCGCGGCCCCGGCTCCTTCGCGTGGATCAGCCGCACCGACACCCCGTCCCTCACCAGCCCCGCGAGCACGCCGAGGAACGGCACGAACCGCTTCCCCCGCGCCACATGCAGATCCTTGATATCCGCCGTCGCGATCCAAAGGAACTTCGCCGCCCGCGGCACTTCCTCCGCGATGACGCGGGTGTAGTGTGCGCGGTTGATGATGAGTTCGGTCATGAGCCGCTGCGTCGCGGCGGACGGCCCTCGCTGCAACAATCCATTCCGCCCCGCCTGGGCACATTCGGCCGCCCTGGATTTTTTCCTCGCTTCCTGACATCCGCCCCGTCATAAGAGCCGCGTCACGGCCAAGCGCTCCCGGGTCGCCCCCTCCATCCTATGAAACTTATCTCGCTGGTTCTGCTGCTTACACTTTCGTCCGGCAGCGTGCTGATCGCGGCGGATCAAAAGCCGGAGACCAACCCGGCACCGCTCGAAACCCTGGTGGATCGTCTGGTGGAAACAGATAAGGTAGGCTTCGGATATTCCGCCCAGTTTTCCGGCACTCAGTTTCTCCCGCGCAAGGACTCGGGAGCCTGGCAGACCGGGATCATCGGCGCAGAAGCACCCCAAACTTCTGATTCCCTGACCATGATCGTAGAGCGCGGTGCCGAAGCCATTCCCGTTCTCATGGCCCACATGGACGACAAGCGTCCGACGAAACTCAAACCCATTTCCGGCATGATGTGGATGGGATGGAACGACGAATACGACTACAACCGGCGCACCCGCAAAATTGCACCAGAAGGTGTGAACCGCAAAACCGACGGGGAAGAAAATCCCCCGGCGGAGCATCAGATCACCGTTGGCGACCTTTGTTTCGTGGCTCTCGGGCAGATCGTTAATCGCTCCTTCAATGCCACCCGCTATCAGGCATCCGGCGGCCTTATCGTGAATTCCCCCACCTATTCGAAGGCATTGCTGGATAACATCAAAACGGACTACGTCGGCATGACGAAAGAGAAGCACCGCGACCTGCTCATCGAGGACTTCAAACAGCCGGATCGTGACTCGCGCAGGAACGGTGCCGCCATGCGGCTGGGCCATTACTATCCGGAAACCCTCGATCCCCTCGTCATTACTCAACTGAAGGTGCCGATGTTTGACAGCATCGCAGCTCAGAACTTTACCCGGGACGTCTTATATGCTGAGCCATCCATAGCCAAACGAAAGACCCTTCTGGAAGCGCACGTCACCAAGTACGGACCGGGTTCCAGAGACGGAGTTCTATTGCAGGCGTTCGAGGACCTCCACAGGCAGGAGCGCGAGGAGGAAGGCCGCCGCCAGCCGTCTGCTGACCGGAAGTACGATGCCCGCAACATCCTGATTCAACTCTTCGGCTATGAGGCCGGCGTAAAAAGCACGCAGGTTCCCTACGTCGAACCTCTGACAACCTCCGACCTTGCCCGGTTCATTGAAGCCCTGGGTCCCGCCAGCAGCGCCAAAATCAGCGACGCCGTATTTCAACTCTTCTCCGGAATCACTGACGATGACTACCTCGCCCTGGCTTGTATGTCTGTGCTCGCAGGCAAGGGCCACGATCCCGAATTCGTCGCCTACTGCCAAAGGCGCATACAAAAGGGCGAGCCTTGGACTCCTAAATTGAAAGAGATGCTGGAACGCCTGGAGAAAGTCTTACCCGCCAAGGGAAAGGGAGCTCCTAAAAAATGAGAAGTGCCGTGTCGTTCAGTCTGCCACCTGCCTGTATCCCCGACCGCGCAGGGGCGGTGCCGCGTCGAGGTCGGTGTCGCCCCTCCGGGGCTCAGGACTCTTTTTAGGCGGTGGACCGGTGGCTTATGCCGACCGGCTAATCTATGCCGGGTCTCCGGCCCTCCCGTATTGTGAGTGGACTATGCCCGGACCTGCGGCCCTCTCGGATTGTGAAGAGGCAATCGTCGCATGCCTGAGGCCTTCTTGTGCGAGGGGAGGCGATCTATGCTGGACCTGCGGACATCTCGGATTGTGAGGAGGCGTCTATGCCGGACCTGCGGCCCTGGCGTTTCCGGAAAGGATTGGCATGAGGCCCGGAGGGCCGGTATAGATTAGCCGGTCGGCGTAAGCCACCGGTCAACGGCCCCCCACAACCACCAAGCCCCGGCAGGGGCGTCACCCTGCAAGCCATGCCTTCGACGCATCTCTCCCTCCACTATCACGTCGTTTTCAGCACCAAAGACCGGGCCCGCGTCATCTCCCGGCGCTGGATGCAGGATCTGCACGGCTACCTCGGCGGCATCATTACGAATCTCGGCGGCGTGCCGGAGTCCATCGGCGGGGTGGAGGATCATGTGCATTTGCTCATTGGCCTGCGCGCCACGCATTGTCTCGCGGACGTGGTGCGGGACATCAAAGCAAACTCGTCACGCTGGGCCAATGATGCGGCGCGGGAGAAGGGGTTTCAATGGCAGGAGGGATACGGAGCGTTCACGGTGAGTGCGATGCTTACGAAGAAAGTGCATGATTACATTTTGAAACAGGAAGAGCATCACGGCGTGCGGTCGTTCCAGGAGGAATATGTAGTGTTGCTGGAGCGAGGGATGGTGGAATATGACGAGCGATACCTGTGGTGAGGGTGGCGCCCCTCCGGGGCTCGCATGGATTTTGAGATCGTTCCCACCGGTGGCTTACGCCGACCGGCTAATCTATGGCGGCCCTCCGGGCCTGGTGAGAGTGCGGCGGGGGAATGCCGGGCGGCGTTCACCCGATCACGGGCGATGCCCTCCGGGCCTGATGGAGGGCAATGGCGGAGGATTCAATCCGCCACCTGGCTGTATCCCAGCCCGCGCAGGGCGGTGCGCAGTTTCTCCGCGGCGGCATCGAGGTCGGCGGGGGTGGCTTTGGAATTCTGCAGGGCGAAGTCCATGTCGCGGATCTGATCAATGGGCGTGAGGTGGATGTGCATGTGCGGGACTTCGAGGCCGGCGATCATCATGCCGACTTTGGTGCAGGGGAAGGCGGACTGGATGCCGCGGGCGACATGCTGAGCGGTCTGGAAGAGGTGGGCGGTGAGTTCCGGGGAGGCGTCGAGCCAGGAATCGATCTCCTGCCGGGGCACCACCAGGGTGTGTCCTGGCCGGATGGGGGCGATGGTGAGGAAGGCGACGCAGTGCTCGTCTTTCCAGACGAAGCGCCCGGGGATTTCGCCGTTCATGATGCGGGTGAAGAGGGACATGGTGGAAAGGCTGAAGGTTGAAGGCTGAAGGATGAAAGGGATTGTCAGGAGGATTTGGGGAGGAAGAAGCGGCGCTGTTTGTCGGTGATGGGGGCGGAATGACGAAGACCGAACTCAGAAATCCGAAGGAATGACGAATGACGAATCGTCGCTCGGGCGGCTTTCGGGTTTCGTTCGGATTTTGTCATTCGCACTTCGTCATTTCATCGTTGTTTTGGCAGGAAGTATCCGCGCTGCTTTTCCGTGATGTCCATTCCCACGCGCTCCATCACCATCATCATGTCTTCCCAGTGTTTGCGCTTTTCGGCATTGGCCGCGGCTTCGCCGTCGTCCTCTTTGCGTTTGAGATAGGAGGGATGGAAGGTGGGCATGAGGGGGATGCCCTGGTATTCGAGCCACTGGCCGCGGAGTCGGGTGATGGCGACATCGCGCTGGAGCAGGCCTTCGGCGGCGGTTTTGCCGAGGGCAACGATGACCTTCGGCCGGATGACGGCGATTTCTTCGATGACGTATTCGATACAGGTCTGCATCTCGACGCCGGTGGGCTGGCGGTTGCGGGTGCCCTGGGGGCGGTCGTCGTCAGTGACCGGGCGGAATTTGCAGATGTTGGTAATATAGACGTCGCTGCGCTCGAGGCCCATCGCTTTGATGACGCGGGTGAGGAGTTGTCCGGCGACGCCGACAAAGGGTTCGCCCTGCTTTTCCTCATCGGCGCCCGGGGCTTCGCCGACGAACATGATCTGCGCATTCGGGTTGCCGGTGGCGAAGACCATCTTGTCGCGAAGGGTGCCGAGCGCGCGGGCGGCGGGGGAGGACTCGGCGCGGCGGGCGATGGCGGTAAGGCGCTCGCTGCGTGTTAGGGACGGAAGGACGGAGGGACTGAGAGACGGAGGGATGGAGGGAAGAGGCGCGGGAGCGACTGGCGTGGCTGCGGGTGCGCGGGTTTCAGAGGGCGTTTGAACGATAGGCGCACCAGGCGCCGGTTTGCGGAAGGTCATGCGGCCGGGCTTGAGGCGGATGATTTCCTTGAGGGCGGTGCGGGCTTCATCGGTCAGCCAGATGCGCTGGTGGCCGGAGCGGACGCGGGCTTCGAGGTGCGCGGCGAAGACGTGGAGCGCGGCGAGGGGATTGGGAGTTTCCGGAGCGGGCATGACTGGGTCTTAGCCGGGAAGGGGACGAAAGCCAAATTGTTCTCCGAGGGCGAGGCATTCGGATGCCGCTTTCATTCCTTCTGAAGTGGCCGGGTGGGCGAGGCACTTGGCGGCGGCGCAGACGGCGAGGCGGAGGGATTCGGGCCAGGGGAGATTGTCGTGAATGCCCATGAGCAGTCCGGCGGCGAAGGCATCGCCGGCGCCGGTGGCGCCCTGGACGTAGCTGGCGGGCAGTAGTACGGAGCCCTGACGATGCGCCGTGCCGGCGAGGTCCACGCAGACGGCGCCTTCGACGAAGTGGATGGTGACGGATTTCCTGACACCACGGTCGAGCAGACTGCGCGCAGCGGTTTCAATGCCTGACCAGTCGGGGCCGGCGGCGGCGCGCAGGTTGAGGCCAGCGAGTTTGCCGGCTTCGATTTCGTTGAGAATGAAATGATCCACATGAGGCAGCGCACTGAAGGCGCTGCGGGCGAAGTCGGCGTGCTCCACGCTCACCATGTCCGCGGCAGTGATGAGCCCGGCGGCGCTGGCTTTTTCCAGAACATGGGAGGCTCCGCTGCGTCCGTCGGGGCCGATGGCGTCGAGCGTATCGAGCAGCATGAAGTAGCCGAGATAGAAGAGTCGGGCGGTGACGCCGGTGAAATCAAAGTGCTCCGGCGCGAGCAGGGCATTGGCCCCGCGCTGGTGGAAGAACGTCCGGCGTCCGGTGCTCTCCACGGTGAAGGCGTCGGTGTAGCTGGTGCTGACGGCGTCCGTTTGGCGGAGGCGCACGGTGTCGATGTGATGCGCGGCGCAGTCTTCAAGGATCCAGCGTCCGGTGCTGTCGCTGCCGATCAGTCCAGCAGCGGCGAGCGGGAAAGTAGCGCCCATTTTGGCGAGATCCTTGAGAATGTTATACGGTCCGCCGCCGTTGGCGCTGCTCTCGCGCAGGATGCTGGCGAGCATTTCCTCGCCGGGGTAGTAGTCAATGATCTTGACGTAATCCACGATGAAGTTGCCGGCGGCGAGGATGCCACAACGCGACGGGTTCATGGCGAAAGCTTCAGAGGGTGACGACACTGCCGGAGCGCTGGGACTCAAGGGCGGCGGCGAAAATCTCGTGCGATGCGACGGCCTCGTCGGGCGTGGCGCAACCGAAGCGGCCTTCAAGAAGTCCTTCGCGCTCCATCAGGTAGGCGGCCCACATCTGCTGGATGACATCAGGGAAACCCGGCTCAAAAATGCCACCCGTGATCGTTTTGAAAGGAGTGCCAAAACCG
>JANNVM010001023.1:0-3693 GCA_031414455.1 Verrucomicrobiota bacterium | reverse complement strand
TTCGGCATGGGCGCGTCGTTCGGCGACAGCGACAACGACGGCGATCTCGACCTCTTCGTTTCCAACATGTATTCCAAAGCCGGGAACCGCATCATCGCGCTCGCCGGCGATGTGGACCCGCGCATCGCGGTTTCGGCGCAGGGGAATTTTCTCTATCGCAACGATGGCGGCAAGTTCACGCAAAGCGCCGGCCCTGACAGCCCGGAGGCCCGCGTCGGCTGGGCCTTCGGCGGACAGTTCGGCGACTTCAACAACGACGCGCGCCTCGACCTCTACGTGCCCAGCGGCTACTACACCGCGCCGCAGGAAGTCGCCACGGAGGTGGACTTGTGAAGTTGCTTCTGGAGCACGGTCGTGCTCTCCGATCCCGCCAAGTCCGACGCCTTTCGTCAGTCCGCGCACTGGCGCTCGCCGCTGCTGAACTTCCAGCTTCGCATCAAACAGGACCGCGGATTTTCCCTCACCGGCGGCGACGGCCCCGCGTGGCGCAGCAATTCCTTCAGCGGCCACGAGCGCAACCGCCTGCTCCTCCAGGGCGCGGACGGCTTCTCCGATTTCTCGCTCCTCAGCGGTGTGGATTGCCGCGAGGACGCACGCTCCTTCGCCATGCTCGACTACGACGGCGACGGCTGGCTCGACATCGCGCTCATGAGCACGAACGCCCCGCGCTTTCGCCTCTTCCGCAATCGCCTCGGCGCGCTGAGCAAGGGTGGTCGCGTGCTCACCGTGCGCCTGGAAGGCGGGAGTAGCACGCCCAACGCCGGCACGCTGAGCAATCGCGATGCCGCCGGCGCGACCGTACTGGCCGTGACGGACAAAGGCCGCCGCCTCTTCCGCCGCAGCCTCGGCGAAGGCCTCGCCTCTCAAAACGCCGCGGCCCTCCGCATCGTCCTCGCGCCGGGCGAGGAACTCCGCGAACTCGCAGTGCAGTGGCCCTCGGGCCAGCGGACGACGCATTCCCCCGCCGCGGGCGACGCCGGAATTTTACTGAAGGAGACCAGCCCGTGATTTGCCGGAGGTGATGTCTTGGAACCGAGCGAACTCTTGCCAATGAAAACCCGCCCCATTCCCACCACCGACCTTGACAGGAACGGGCGCGGCACTGTCTGCTGGTTTCTCACGCCGGAGATCTGCCCGCTGCTCAGCAGTTATCATATCGCGCGCATCGGCATCAACGACGCCACCTTTGGATTCGAGCGTGTGCGGGTGCATCCTGGCGGCAGCTTTTTCATGGAGACCGCTTCCGGGGAGGGTTGCATCCTGCTGGAGGGGAAATGGCAGCGGCTGGTGGCCGGCGAGGTCACGATGGCCCCGCCGCGTGTGCTCAATGCGTTCTACGCACCGCAGGGCAAACGCTGGCGCGCGGGTTTCGTTCGCTACGACGAGCCGCCCGGCGTGCGTCCGCTCATCGGGAGCAGTTCGCCGCTGCGCGTCGCCGGCGAATTCCGCATCACCCGGGCGCTGGAGGGCCTGCGCGACGAATGGGAGCACGAACGGAGTGCCGCCATGCTCACGCACTGGCTCGCGCTCATTGACGGCATCGCCCGCCGGCTCGCGCTGCCATGGAAAACGGACGACCGCCTCGACGCCCTGTGGACCAGGGTAGCCGGCGATCTCGCCGCGTCGTGGACGCTCACGGTGCTGGCCAAACGCAGCGGCTTCAGCGCCGAGCACCTGCGCCGTCTGTGTCTGAAAACGCTGGGCCGCACCCCGATGGAGCACGTCGTCTTCATGCGGATGCAGCACGCCTGCGGGCTGCTCTCCGGCAGCGATGACAAAGTGGACTCCATCGCGCGCACCGTCGGCTACGCCACCGGCCACGCCTTCTCCCGTGCCTTCCAGCGCAGCGTGGGCCTCGCCCCGTCGGAATTCCGCGCGCGGCGGTGATGTGGATTTCTGACTCCCCAATGTGGACGAAGGGGGGTAGTATATCTATTGCCAGGCGGCACCCGCACCGGATATGCTGCGGGAAAATATGAAATTACCGTGCATCATCAGTGGACTTGTTGCTGTTCACCTGGTCTCCGTGTCCCACGCGGCTGTCGTCGGTCGATGGGTCGCTTCTGATCTTCCCGCCGGACCAGTAACTACCTGGACCGATCGCATTGCCGCCAGACCGGCGGCCAACAGCGGCGGGCCGACAAAAACAACAGACGGAGTGGCCCTGGACGGCAATGACGCGCTCGTGGTGCCTGCGGCGAACAATCCGATGGCGGGCGACAACACATTTACCGCCAGTGTCGTCTGCAAAGTCACCGCAGGCGCGACGCGTGCAGGTCTGGCTGTCGGAAACGTCGGCACCTGGTGGGGCAATGCCACGCTGGTGGGCCGGGAACTGGGCGGCGGTAACCGGGGGGACTGGGCTGTCGCTGTCGGTGGTAATCATGCCGCGATCGCCGGTCGCGGAAATCCGGACAACGGAGTGGCCGCAACCACGGCTCTCAATGACGGCCTCGCCCACGTCATTACGGGCGTCTTCAATGGCACCGGCGCCACCGTGACGCTGTTCGTGGATGGAGTGAAGATCAATCAGACCGCCGGTGCAGGCACCAGCGCCATCGAAGCCGACACGCTGAACTTCGGGGTCAACATTCTCGGCAACGGGGACACTACATATTTCACCGGCTCTCTCCAGGAAATCCAACTGGACAACGCCGTGCTGGCCGATGCGGATGTGACCACCCTGCACAACGGTCTGCTCACCACCTACCGCAGCGGACCGCGCATCACTTCCTTCAATGTCACACCGTCCTCGGCCTTCGAGGGCCAAAGCGTGGATCTCTCATGGAATGTGGACCTCTCCGCGGTGACCGGTACTTTTTCCTACAATCTGCTGCGCGGCGCGACCTCACTGGCCACGGGCACGGCTGCCAGCGGCACATTCGCCACGGCGATCCCTGACCTCGCAGGCACAGCGCAGCCGGTGGGCTACACGCTCACGGCCATCGAGACCGGCGGCACGAATGTGACGGTCTCCAGTCAGGTGAATGTCGCCGGTGATCCGGGCATCCCATCGGCCACCAATCAGGTCGGCCTCAGCACCCAGCCGCTGACGCCGTTGAACATCACTCTCGCCGGCAGCGATCCCAACGGCGGCACGCTCAGCTACATCATCGTCACCCCTCCGGCCAAAGGCACACTCACCAGCGGGACTGGTGCCGCGCGGACTTACACTTCCACGTCCGGCCTGTTTGGCGCGGACTCCTTCACCTTCAAAGTGAGCGACGGAAAATACGACTCGCCGCCCGCCAGCGTCAGCCTCACGATCCTCACGCCGCCCATCGCGCCGGCCTCGGTGAGCCTGCAGGATCTCACGATCCGCCCGGAGAATGTGGCCGGTGATTTCCTCTCCACGATCTCCAGTGTGGATTCGAACGCAGGCGAAGCGCACACGTTCACGCTCGTGAGCGGCGCGGGCAGTGAAGAGAACGCGCGCTTCACCATCGTCGGGCACCAACTGCGCGCGGCAGTTTCGTTCGCCGGCATGGTGGGCGTGCCGCAGCGCATCCGCATTCGCAGCACCGATGCGGCGGGCCTCTTTGTGGAAGGGGCCTTCGTCCTCACGGTGCAGCCGAAGCCGCGCAGCGTGGTCATCAACGAAATTCACTACAACGGCGCGGTGAACACAGTGCGGAATTCGTTCATCGAACTCTACAATGACGGCGCAGCGACGGCGACTCTCACCGGCTGGCG
>JANNVM010001022.1:0-1517 GCA_031414455.1 Verrucomicrobiota bacterium | reverse complement strand
ACATGAAACACGTCGTGGATCAGGGTGTGGAAATGATCAAACACCGCGGCGTGCAGTGCCTCTTCACCACCCCGCGACTCCTCGAAGCCCTGGCCGAACGCATCAGCATCGCCGGCTGCGGCGTGAAGGGCGTCTTCTGCGGCGGCACCAGCATGACCCCGCAAATGGTGCGCTTTCTCATGGAGGAAGTGCTGGAGGGAAAAACGCAGTTCGTGCCGACTTACGGCAACACCCTCATGGGCCTCGCGTGCAGCCTCCCTGACACTCTGCGCGCCAACAATTACTCCGTCACCTACTGGTCGCCGCAGCCCCGCGCCGTCCTGCGCATCGTGGATTTAAAGGACACCGGCAAAATCGTGGACTATGACGAATACGGCCGCGTGGAACTGACCACAATGACGAAGGAATTCTTCATGCCGCGCTTCCTCGAACGCGACGAAGCCATCCGCCGCAAACCCTGCGATAAGTATCCCTGGGATGGCGTCGGCGACGTCCGGCCCTTCGGTGCGCTGGAGAAGAAGGTGATCGAGGGGGTCTATTGAACCTAATTTGAGTGGAACCCGAACTAAAAGGATCCCGGCAGGGATCGCAGCTATTAGCCTTTCAATGACGCGCAGCGTGCAGGCGGATGAATTGTCTGCCGCCGGGAGCCGCCGGAAGAATGGTTTTCATCTGCTGCAGCGGGCCTCCGCCCGGTATTAACACCGTCTCTGCGGAGGCTGGCGTCCAGGGAGGTTCCAGTGTGGTACTCCTCTCGACCTCGCACAGTAATTCGTCCAGCGCATCACGGCGTGTCCAGGTAAGCTTAAGGCCGGCGACTGTGATGGATGACTGCATCGATGGGGCGCCGGCCGCGTGCGGATCACCGCCGGTGGCGAATTCCATGAGGTTGTCGAGGCCGTCCTGATCCGGGTCGCTTGCGTCGGCGGCGTCTCTGGTTTCATTCGCAGTTCCGAAGTGAGTCTGCCGCCATGCGTCCAGCAGGGGAGTCGGCGCTCTTCCCTGATAACGGGCGATGGCGAAGCGGTAATCCGTGCCGCTCAGGGATGAGCCGGCTACGAGCACTTTTCCGTCATTCTGAAGAGCCATGCAAAAGCCGCTGCTGCGGTCGCCGATGGTGGTATTCACCACTCCAGTTCCGCCGAAGCTGGAATCATAGCTGCCGTTGGGGAGATAGCGGACGAGGGTGAAGGACTGGTTGTTAAAATGCCCCGCTGCGAGGATTTTTCCGTCCGGCTGGATGGCGGCGCCAAAACAGATATGGGCCCCGGGGCCGGCGGGCAGATTTACGATGCCGTCGCCACCGAAGCTGGTGTCGAGTGATCCGTCAGGGTGATAACGCACGAGGGCGAAATCATAACTGCCGACAAAAGAATTTCCCGCGGCGAGTATCTTTCCGTCTCTCTGCAGACATATACTCTGACAGCCGTCCTGAAATCCGCTAATGGAGGTGATGACGAAGCCAGTTCCGTTGAAAGCGGTATCCAGACTTCCGTCCACAAGGTAGCGCACTACGC
>JANNVM010001021.1:0-9906 GCA_031414455.1 Verrucomicrobiota bacterium | reverse complement strand
AGTTCGTGCTCGGGATCGGCAAACCCCGGCCCGGTCTTTCGAGAGTGCGGGCTTTTGCGACCGTCCTCGTAGGCCTCCCACGCGATGCTTGTCAGCCGTTCGACTTCCGGCTTTGCAGCGTCGAAAGCGGGATCCACAAACTGCGCCCGGTAGCGGCGTTCGAACTCCGCCCGCGACAATCTGGTCGAACCTTGACCGGTGCGAACCCTGGGTGCTTCAACGCTCATGGCTGCACTATGTGGTTTTCGTTCATAAATTTCCGTTTCAAATGTTTCCGCCAACCGGCGGGGCGGGAATCTCGCCGCGCCAGCCGCCGGTGGCGGAATGCCGGGTTTCAATGAATTTCTTGAAGCGGCCGAGATCGCCGGACACGCGCGCGGACACCAGTCCCAGCAGGTCACCCAGATTTTCGAGCATTCCCTCCGGATCATACTCCACCTCGAGATTCACCTCGGTCTGGTTTGCGCCCTGCGCTGAGAAATTGATCATTCCCGAATTTTTAGCTCCACTGGTGCTGCGCCAGGCAATGCGTTTGTCAGGAACCTGCTCTGTGATTTCCGCGTCCCACTCCTCGGACTTGCCGGCGATTTCCGCCTTCCAGTGGAGTCGCTTGTCATCCAGTTGCTTTACTTCTTTGACGCCTTCCATGAAGTGAGGGAATTCCTCGAACTGCGTCCACTGGTTGTAGGCCTGACTCACGGGAACATTGACGGTGATGGATTTTTCGATCGTTTTCATAATAATACTTTTGGTGGTGTTGATTGGCTGCATGCGTCCCGCCTCTTGCTTCTCGCTTGAACCGGAAAAACGGGCCGCGAAGGGGCACGGGTGAAGGGCCGAATGCCCTCCACCCGCACGGGGGCATTATTTAGGCATGAGCACGGTATCGATGGCGTGGATGACGCCATTGCTGGCGGCCACATCGGCCGTGATGACCTTGGCCTTGTCCACGGTCACTTTGCCGTCGTCAGACACCATCACGTCCAGTTTCTGGCCGTTGACGGTCTTGGCTTTCATCGTCTTCACGTCGGCCGCCATGACCTTTCCGGGCAAGACGTGGTAGGTGAGGAAGGCCTTGAGCTTCTCCTTGTTCTCGGGCTTGAGCAGGACTTCGAGCGTACCTTTGGGCAGCTTGGCGAAGGCTTCATCTGTAGGGGCGAAGACCGTGAACGGTCCCTCGCCCTGCAGCGTTTCGACCAGTCCGGCGGCCTTCACCGCCGTGCACAGCGTGGTGAATTTACCCGCTCCATCGGCAACGGCGACAATGTCGCCGGTTTTGGCTTTCTCATCGGCGCGCCCGGATTTTCCGGTTCCGGCCGGTGCGTCGTCTGTGGCTTTATCCTGTGCGCTTGCGGCTCCAAAGAAGCCGGTGGTTGCGACAATTGCCGCAAGGGCGAGAGTCAGGGTGGTGTTTTTGTATGGTGTTATGTGTTTCATGTGTTTGGTGTGTGTGTTTTGGTTTCAGCGCCACGGATTGTGGCATTAAATGGGTAGTCTCCGCTGAGCGTCCGACGGTTCGCAGATTCGCCTTTTCCCTCAGTCCCGGAGAGCGGTTTTCTTCGAGGTCTTTCTAGCTTCCGGGATGCAGGATCACTTTGGTCCAGCCCTGATCGCGCTCGTCGAAATGTTTGTAAGCTTCAGGCGCTTCGTCCAATGACAGCTCATGCGAGACGATCCATGACGGCTTGGCGCGACCCGCGTGAATCAGCTCGCACAATTGACGGTTGTAGGCTTTCACGTTTGCCTGGCCGGTGCCGATCTGCTGCCCTTTGGACCAGAACTGTCCCAGATCGAAGACGATCTTCCCCTCCTTCGCGAGTTTGTCCGGGCTGCCGGGGTCCAGCGGAATGAAGACGCCAACCACGCCGATGCCGCCGGTGGCCCTCACCGATTTCACGAGGTCGTTCATTGTCGCGTTCGGGACTTCATGGCCTGCGGGATCGTGGCATTGATAGCCCACACATTCGCAGCCGCGGTCGGCACCTTCGCCGTTCGTCAGTTCCAGAATTTCGTCGACCGCAGTTCCCTTGGAGTAGTCAATGGCGATAGCCCCGATCTCTTTGGCGAGGGCCAGCCGGTCGGGATTGGGATCCACAATGATGACTTTACTGGCGCCTTTGATCATGGCGGAATGCGCGGCCATCAGCCCGACCGGTCCACAGCCGTAGATGACCACGGATTCGCCCGGCCTCAGACCCGCGAGTTCTGTGGCGTGCCAGCCGGTGGGGAAGATGTCGGACAACATCACGTAGTCAGTTTCTTTCTCCTGCGCATCGTCAGGGAGCTTGAGGCAGTTAAAGTCGGCGTAGGGGACGCGCAGGTATTCGGCCTGACCTCCACTGTATGGCCCCATGCCGGCAAAACCGTAAGCCGCGCCGGCGGTGCCCGGATTCATAAACAGACAGGCGCCCGTGAGTCCCACCTCACAGTTTTTGCAAAACCCGCAGGCGACATTGAAGGGCAGACAGACCCAGTCACCAACCTTGATCCGGGCCACCGCTGGACCGACCTCCACCACTTCGCCCAGGTTCTCGTGTCCGAG
This sequence comes from Verrucomicrobiota bacterium, assembly GCA_031414455.1. GTDB lineage: Bacteria > Verrucomicrobiota > Verrucomicrobiia > Verrucomicrobiales > V1-33 > V1-33. Next base: position 7,364 of record JANNVM010001021.1, on the reverse strand, counting down.
GACTTTGCCTTCCTCCATGTTGGTTCGTCCTTCATACATGTGCAGGTCGGACCCGCAGATGTTGGTGCTGGTGATCCTGACGAGGACATCGGTCGGCCGCTCGATCTTTGCGTCCGGGACATTCTTGACCCGCACGTCGCGGGGGCCGTTGTAAACTAGTGCTTTCATAGGATAATTCGATGTGGTGGTGTTGTGAGGCGAAAGGCACCGTTAGGGAGGCATAACCCTGAGAGAGTACCGGAGGAATGTTTTGCTTTCATAAAGAGGATGTATGGGCAGGAACGGGGAAGCGCTGAGGAGAAGCAAGTTCCCGCATGTTCCGCGCCAGCTTTTATGCCAGTCGCAGATATGCCATGCCTGCCTCCGCCCCAGCCCTTACGCCTCTGCACAATCCGTGCGGACCCCGGACGGGGCTGCGGAAAGCCACGCCCTCGGCGGTTTTGTCAGATTCATGGAGAAATCAATGTCTTCCGTGTCGCAAATTGGTCCGGCCCGTGCAGTGAAATGCTGTCGTCGCTTGGAACTCTTGAAGGAAAACCGGACATTTTCTTCGACCCATGAATTTGCCGCAATGCCCCTCCTGACAGTCAATGACCGTGGCCTTTACTGCGCTCCCGGCGATCTTTATGTCGATCCGTGGAAGCCGGTGGACTTCGCCGTAATTACTCACGCCCACAGTGACCATGCACGCTCGGGATCGCGCCATTATTTAACGTCGGCACCCGGCCGCGGAGTGCTCCAGGAGCGTCTCGGCCCGGATGCAAAAATTGAAGTGACAGGCTATGGCCATCGTATTTTGCGAAACGGCGTGTCGATTTCGCTCCACCCCGCAGGGCATATTCTGGGATCGGCTCAGGTGCGGGTTGAATATCGCGGCGAGGTGTGGGTGGTGAGCGGCGACTACAAAACGGACGCGGATCCCACTTGCGCTCCATTCGAGCCGGTGCGCTGTCACACTTTCATAACGGAATCCACGTTCGGGCTGCCCATCTATCGCTGGCCTGCGCCGGTTGAGGTTTTCTCAGGCATCAATGCCTGGTGGCAGGCCAACCAGCAGGCGGACCGCACCAGTGTCCTCTATGCCTATTCCCTTGGCAAGGCGCAGCGCGTTCTCGCGGGGGTGGATCGTGGCATCGGGCCTGTCATGGTCCACGGAGCAGTAGCGAAACTGCTGCCGCACTACGCCGCGGCGGGGGTGGATTTGCCGCCGGTGGAAGCCGGCCCCCTGCCTGAAGGCAGGGGCCTTGTGATCGCCCCCGGTTCGGTGGAAGGCACACCGTGGCTGCGAAAGTTCGGCGAGACTTCGCGGGCCTTCGCCTCCGGATGGATGATGCTGCGCGGCGCGCGGCGGAGGCAGGGGCTGGATCGCGGATTTGTGCTTTCCGACCATGCGGACTGGAATGGTCTGGTGTCCTCCGTTCGTGCCACGGGTGCTGAACGGGTGCTCGTGACGCACGGAGCGACGGGCCCGATGGTGCGGTGGCTGCGCGAGAATGGCTGGGAGGCGGAGGCGCTGGCAACGCGCTTCGCGGGGGAGACGGCAGAGGGAAGCGAAAAACCCGGGGCCGAACTGCCATGAAGCGATTCACGGAGCTTTTCACCTCGCTGGAAGAGACCAACCGGACCGGTGAGAAGGTAGCGGCGCTCGTGACTTATTTCCGCGAAACGGCCCCCGCCGATGCAGCGTGGGCGCTGCATTTTCTAACGGGGCGTAAGCTGCCGCGTGCGATTACCTCGCCATTGCTGAGAGCTTTGGCCGCCGAAGAGGCAGGGCTGCCGGCTTGGATGTTCGAAGAGTGTTATCAGGCCGTCGGTGACCTTGCGGAAACGGTGGCTTTGCTGCTGCCGGAACCCGCGACGACCCTGACATTGCCCCTGCATGACCTTGTGGAGCAGCGTCTGCTGCCCATGCAGGGGGCGACGGAGGCCACGCGCCGGGAGTTGCTTCTCCAGACGTGGCGCGAACTGCGCGGCACCGAACGCCTCGTGTGGAATAAGCTGATCACCGGCGGTTTTCGCGTGGGCGTAGCCCGGACGCTCGTGGTCCGCGCGCTCGCTGAAGTCGCCGGCATTGAGCAGCCGGTGATGGCGCATCGCCTGCTCGGCAGTTGGAAGCCCGCGCCGGAACATTTTCTGCGCCTGCTCAGCGCCAGCGACCCGGGAACCGCGGAAGGGGCACGGCCCTATCCTTTCTATCTGGCGTCGCCGCTGGAGGGCGCACCCGTGCTGCAGGGCGAGTTGTCAGAGTGGCAGGCGGAATGGAAATGGGATGGGATCAGAGCCCAACTGATCAAGCGCGGCGGCGAAGTTCTCATCTGGTCCCGCGGCGAAGAGATCGTGACCGGCAGCTTTCCGGAAATCGCGGAAGCCGGCGCGGCCCTGCCCGACGGCACGGTGCTGGACGGAGAGATTCTTGCGTGGCGCGGCAATGCGCCGGAACCCTTCGCCAGCCTGCAGCGGCGCCTCGGCCGGAAGACCGTGAGCGGTAAAATGCGCACGGCCTGTCCCGTCGTCCTCGTGGCCTATGACCTCATCGAAGGGAAGGGGAGGGATCTGCGCGGCAAACCTCTCGTCGAACGCCGCGCCGGGCTGGAAAAGCTGATGGAGGAAGCCGCGCGGCGACCGCGACCAAAGGGAACAGTGTGGGAGACGCCTGACATGTTCGCGCCTCCTGCGCCCGTTGATTCAATGCCGCTGCGATTGTCAGAGGTAATGCGCCCGGCTTCGTGGGAAGATCTGGCCTCCATGCAGCGCGAGTCGCGCGGGCGCCTTGTCGAGGGGATCATGTTGAAGCGGCGATCCTCGCCTTACGGTGTGGGACGGCAGCGCGGCGACTGGTGGAAGTGGAAGATTGATCCCCTTGTTTTGGACGCCGTGCTGATCGAGCCTTTACACCGACTACACTTTCGCCCTGTGGGATGACGGAAAACTGGTGCCTGTAGCGAAAGCGTATTCAGGACTAACTGATGCAGAGATCCTTCAGGTGGATGCATTCGTGCGCGCCAATACGACGGACAAATTCGGTCCGATCCGCGCGGTGAAGCCGCTCCTCGTATTCGAACTGGCATTTGAAGGCGTGCAGGAGTCCACGCGCCATAAGGCCGGCCTGGCGGTGCGCTTTCCCCGGATGAACCGCTGGCGCCATGACAAGAAACCGGAGGAGGCGGACACGCTGGCCAGCCTGCGCGCCCTGCTGCGGGAGGGGCGGACGAAATGAAATCGATGTGGCTCGAATGGTTCGCCGCCCGCGGCTGGAAGCCGTTTCCCTTCCAGCGGGCGACCTGGGCGGCGGCGCTGGCAGGTGAGAGCGGACTTGTCCATGCCCCGACCGGCCTGGGGAAAACCTGCGCGGTGTGGGGCGGGCCGTTGCTGGACTGGCTGGAGCGGAATCCCGATCGCGCCCGGTGGCCCAAACAGTCAGAGCCGTTGCAGGTGCTGTGGCTGACACCGCTCCGGGCGCTGGCCAGCGACACGGCGGAAGCCCTCAGATTGCCGCTGACAGATTTGGGCGTTCCATGGAGCGTGGCCCTGAGGACGGGCGACACCTCCTCCGCCGTGCGGCAAAAGCAGCGGAAAGGATTTCCCACGGCGCTTATCACCACGCCGGAGAGTCTTTCTCTGCTGCTCTTCTACAACCGGCCGGCCAAAACGGCCTCGTTCACTGCCACGGGGTCCCCCGCTGTGGCCGGAGGCGGCCCGGGCAAATCGTTGCTACAAGCGCAACGGTGCTACAAGCGCAACGGTGCTCCAAGCGCAACGGTGCTCCAAGCGACGGGATTGAGATTCACTCCGTCCGCGGGATCTTGCACCGGAATATTGCAATGACTGGAATGCACATTGCATCTGCGAAGTGCAAGGGGCCTATCGGCTTTCTTCCGGTTGGGCTCAGTCTCGCGTCGAGAACGCCGGGCGGCGGGACGGGCCGGGTTCCTGCGGAGGATATGCTGAACGGCATGGTGACCTGAGCGGTCACCAAGTGTTCATGTCCAGTGACGAACCATCCCAAAAAACAAAAACTAATGAAGAATAAAATCGCAATCCTCGGGGCGCTTTCGATGAGCGTCGTCTCTGCCGCCGCCGGCGTGGCCACCGCCTCCTCTACGGGGAAAGAACAAACCCAAACGACCTCACCGCCCGTAATGGACCGGTGCGCCGGGCCCATCAGCTACAGCAACATTGAGCTGATGTATGCCAGTACGGACTGGGGTTTCGGCGACAGCACGGACGGGGGCATTCTCCGCGCCGAGTATTCGCCGATCGACCACTTCTACATCACGGCCAGCGCCGAGTATGCCGACCTTCAGAGCGCCTACTACCAGGACGTATGGGACTTCAGTGTGGGCCTCGGAGGATATTTCCCTCTGACGGAAAACATCCACCTCGCGGCAGACGCCGGTTATGTGAACCGCCGCTACGACAACATGGACGACAATAACACGGTGGATGATGCGCTGGACGATTTTTGGGATACGCAAAGCGACTCGGGCTGGTATGCCCGCCCGCATCTTCGCGCAAAATGGGGATGTTTCACGGTGCATGCCGGTGCCATCTACCGCAATTCCACCACAGATGACGATAACGACATCGACGGCGACTTTTTCGACGGCGGACAATGGTCTTACTTCGCCAAAGTGTATTACCAGCTTCATGCGAACTGGGATGTGACCGCGGGAATCCTCGGAGGCGAAAATGACTTCGAGCAGTACACCGCGGGCGTGCGTTATCGGTTCTAACCCGGCCGCGGCTCCTTTACGCTTCTGCACTGTGCGGGGCCACAGTGCAGAAGTCGGTGGAATAACCGCACTTCCTTCAATTTAGACACAACAAATGCCCTGTCAGGGGGCCGCAAAAGCTGGCTTTTGAGCAAGGATCGGTCCTGTTTTTTTATCGGGGCGAAAGGCGGAGACTGACCGGCGTTCGGGGAGCAGCCGGCGCGGTCCCGGTCTGGGCCTGCTTGATTTTCTCGGCATGGTTCCGGATCACGGGCAGGGTTTTCTCAATAAAGGCGATCACCCCGGGGGATTTGGCGACTTTGCGGCCGGCTTCGTAGAAGGCGATGCTGTTCTTGTGGCCTGCCGCCATGTGATCGAGGAAAGCGCTGTCGAATTCCTTTCCGGTAAGGTTGCTCAGTTCCTCATGCTTTTGTTCGGCCTGGTGCTGGCCCGGCGCTTTGTCTTCCACGTCCTGTGTTTTTGCGTCCTGTGTTTTATCTTTGGGGCCTTCCGGCAATTCCACTTTTAGAGCGTCAGCGGCTGTCTTCAGGTCGGAGTTGGCGGTGGTGTGGTCATTCACCATCATTTGGGCGAGTTCCCTGATTTTGGGGTCGATCGCTTTGCCGGCGGCCAGTTGCGCCATCTTTACTTCTTTCATGCCATTTTTGGCGGCGGTGATAATGAACTCCACCTCTGTGGCGGGGTTCATCGGGGTGTCGTGAGTTGCCTTTTTGTTATCCCTGGCTTCGCTGGTTCCGGTATTCGCACGCGGGGCGGCGGGCTGCTTTTCATCAGTCCCGGGCGCCGGAGTGTCAGTTTGCGCGACAGCGGGGATGGCGAGCGCGGTGGCTGCGAAACAAATATGGAGGAGGGTTTTCATGTGGAATGCAGGTTGGGTGGGGATGGTATCCGGCGGTGCCGGAATGTCAGACACTGCATGACCCGGGCCATGAAGCGTCAGACCGGGGGGCGCGGTGCGGGCAGGCGGCTGCTTGGTCCGTGCCGGGGGATTGCAATATCGCCGGGGCCGAAAGGCAATGGGCACGAAGCAGAACGCGATGTGCGCGGGAGTGGCGAACGGGAATGAATCCAGCAAAGCGGATTACGCCGCGTTCGCAGTGCAAACAACCCAGCCAAACCTAACTCAAACCATGGCTCCAACCCGAAATTCAGACACTCAAATTCAAGACCGGCAGCGCGCCCAGCCGGTGCGGCGACTGGAGGAAGATGAGGAATCCACTTTTGCTGCCGACGAAACTCCGGGGTCGCATGAGCCGTGGCAGGTGAGTGCATTCATGCGGGGAGGATGGTGCGCGGGCGGCGGATTAGAGGACGCGGAGGAAGGCGGCGAGATCCAGCTTTTCGGCGGCGGTTAGGTTCGTTTGGAGCACGAGATTGAAGAACTCCACGGTGTCCTCGAGCGTGAGGCACCGGCCATCGTGAAGATAGGGCGGGCTGTCCTTGATGCCGCGGAGGGTAAACGTTTTGATGGGACCGTCGCCGGGCTCCTTGAGGAAGCGCTCAAGCTGGAGATCGTGCATCTGCTGATCCATATAGAACGGGGCGGTGTGGCAGGCGGCGCACTGGGCTTTGCCAATGAACAGTTCCTCGCCGCGGCGTTCTTCCACGGTGGCTTTGGCCGGATCGAGGCGGCCGGTGACGGGATTGAGTTTGGGCGCAGGGGGGAAGTCGAGCATGTTCTGCAGCTGGGCCATGTGACTAACAGTGACGCGGTCAAGGATGGCGGCGCCTTTTTTGAAGGCGTGAATGGGGTCGCCGTTGAAGTAGGCGGTGCGCTGCTCGAATTCAGTGAAGTCCTCCACGGAACGCAGGCTGCGCTTGGAGCCGTGGATCTGTTGATTGAAGAGGCCGCGAAGGCTGGTGGTGTCGAGGCGGAAGCGGCGGTGCTGGGGGCGGATGTCAGGGTTGAGGTGAAACTGGCCGGTGGTGTGGCCATTGACGTGGCAGTCGAAGCAGGTGACGCCGAGGCTGGGCTGGTCGGTCTTGCGGTCATCGGTGGCGTTGAATTCCTCCTGGGGCATGGGCGTGAGCAACATGCGGAGGCCGTCGAGCTGGACAGGTGTGAGAAGGTCCTTGAAGAGGCGGTGGAAATTGTTGAGCGAAACGACTTCGCCGCGGGAGACGTCGCCGAGTTCGGGGCGGTTTTGCAGGAAAATGGCGGGCGGGAACTCCGGCAGGAATGCGTCCGGGATGTCGAAATCGACGTCGAAGCGGCGGAGGCGCGGAAACGCGGCGATCTGAATTTCCGGGAACACCTGGCCGCCGCTGGCGTGTTTGGGGTGCGGGAGAGCGGGATAGGGAAAGTTACTGTCAGCGCGGATTTCGTCCGCCTTCATTTTGCCGAGCGCCTCCCATGTCAGGCCGGTGCGCAGGCGTGCGGTGGGGCCCGCGGGAACGGGCTTGCCGCGCGTCATGGTGACGCCGTCGGCGAACTTTGGCTCCAGCACGTAGCGCTGCTCCAGCAGCTTCCGCTGATTGGCTCCCGCTTTTTCCCGGGCAGCGAGGTCGGCCTTCCTGATGTCCTCCGGATTCTCCATGGGAACCTTCGCATTGAGAGGGTCCCGCGCGGGATCGAAGCCTTTTCCTTTCCCCTCGTCCGGCTGCGCCTGCAGCGCGGAGGAGGAAGGCGGC
>JANNVM010001020.1:0-18961 GCA_031414455.1 Verrucomicrobiota bacterium | reverse complement strand
GGAGAAATCCTCTTTGCGGGCCCGGCTGGCATTTTTCCAGCGGGTGAGGAAGTCAGAGATGGGATCAGTCATTACGGCCATTGTCGTAAAAAGTCAGAGTTGTTATCCGGGGTTATGCGGCTGCCTGCGCGCCTTCTTTGGCGGCGGCGATTTTTTGTTCGCGGAACGGCATGCCGAGCGCACGGAGGAGATCGCGGCCCTCGTCATCACTGTTGGCGGAGGTCACGATGCAGATGTCATAGCCGAGCTGGCGCTTCACCTTGTCAATTTCGATCTCGGGGAAGATGGACTGATCGGTGACGCCGAGGGTGTAGTTCCCCTTGCCGTCGAAGGCGCGGGGGCTGACGCCGCGGAAGTCGCGGACGACGGGCAGCGCCATCTTGATCAGACGCTCGAGAAATTCCCACATGATGCGGCCGCGGAGCGTCACCTTCACGCCGACGGGTTCACCCTCGCGCAGCTTGAAGTTGGAGATCGCGATCCGGGACTTGGTCACGATGGGCTTCTGGCCGGTAATGGCACGAAGGTCGTTGATGGCGTCTTCCACTGCCTGCTTGCGGTCAGCGGCTTTGCCGAACGAGCAGTTGAGGACGACTTTCTCGACTTTGGGAACCTGATGGATGTTGGTCACACCCAGCTTGGTTTTCAGAGCCGGAATCACCTTGTCAAAATAGAATGTTTTAAGAGCGGGTTCCATAACCGGTTACTTCTTTTTGGCCTTCGCCGTTTTGGTTTTGGCCTTCGCCGCGGGTTTCTTCTCTTTAGCGGAGTCGGCGCTGAGCTTGACCTTGGAGATGTGAATGCTGCCTTCGCGCTCCACAATACCGCCCTGCTGGCTGGTCTGTGAGGCCTTCTGGTGTTTCTTGATCATGTTCAGTCCTTCAATGAGAACCCGGTTCTTTTTGGGAAAAACCTGGAGGACTTTGCCTGACTTGCCTTTGATGGACTCGTGGCCGGAAATGACGGTCACGGTATCGCCTTTTTTGACGTGTGCGGATGCGGCCATGAGTTAGAGCACTTCGGGTGCGAGGGAAATGATTTTCATGAAGTTCTTGTCGCGCAGTTCGCGGGCGACGGGGCCAAAGATGCGGGTCCCTTTCGGGTTCTGATCTTTATCAATGACGACGATGGCATTGCTGTCGAAGCGGACCACGCTGCCGTCATCACGGCGGATGGGGAAGGCGGTGCGGACGACGACGGCTTTGACGACTTCGCCTTTTTTGACTGCTCCGGTGGGCGTGGCTTCACGGATGTGTGCCGTGATGATATCGCCGATCCGGGCCACGCGTGAGCGCTTGCCGAGTACGCCGATCATCTTGGCAACACGTGCTCCCGTGTTGTCCGCCACCTGCAGCTTGGTTTCCATTTGAATCATAGGATTTAGGTAGGCTGGGGTTTGGCTTTAGGTTAGTGCTTGAGAACTTCGACGAGACGCCAGCGCTTCAGCTTGCTCAGCGGGCGGCACTCGATGACTTTGACGCGATCACCGGTCTTGGCCTCACCTTTATCATCGGCGGCATAGAGCTTAGTGGTCTTCTTGATGATTTTGCCGAACTTCGGGTGCGGCACGCGGCGAACGACGCTCACGACGATGGTTTTGTCCATCTTGTCGGAGACAACGACGCCAACGCGGGACTTGCGGCGGGACTTGCGGCGGGCGCGGTCGGCATCGCCGGCGGCGGGAGGGGTGGAAGCGTTTTCAGACATGGGAAAGGGTCAGATGGGATTACTTCGCCGCGGCCGCCTTCTTGCGGGTCAGTTCGGTGAGGACGGTTTCAATGCGGGCGATGGAACGGCGCAGCACTTTGATGCGGGCCGGGTTCTCAAGCTGACCGCTCTTCTGCTGAATCCGGAGATTGAATGTCTCCTGCTTCATGCTGCGGCGGGCGTCAGCGAGATCGACCACCGACTTTTCGCGAATTTCTTTGATCTTCATGGGAGTATCGGAGGGGAGATGTTATGCGTGCAGGGCCCGGCGGACAAAGCGGCACTTGATGCCGAGTTTGGCCGCGGCGAGGCGGAAGGATTCCTTGGCAAGGGATTCGGGCACCCCGGCAACCTCAAAAAGCATATTGCCGGGACGAACGACGGCGACCCAGAACTCGGGCGGGCCTTTGCCTTTACCCATCCGGGTTTCCGGCGGGCGGGCGGTCACGGGCTTGTGAGGGAAGATGCGGATAAAGACCTTGCCTTTGCGCTTCAGGTTGCGGGTGACCGCGACACGACAGGCTTCGATCTGGTTATTCTTGATCCAACCGCGCTCGAGGGTCTGGAGACCAAACTCTCCAAAAGCCACGGTCGTCCCGGTCTGCGCATTGCCGGATCGGCTGCCGCGGTGGGATTTGCGGTATTTTACTCGCTTGGGAAGCATCGCCATAAATTAGTGCTGTGCTGAAAGTTATAATTAAAAGGAAAATTACGGTGCGGCGGGAGCCGCAGGGGCTGCGGCAGGTGCGGCAGCAGCGTCATCGCGGCGGGGGCCGCCAGGACCACGGCCACCACCAGGACCACGGCCACCACCAGGACCACCGGGGCCGCCAGGACCACGGCCGCGATTGCCACCACCAGGTCCGCCAGGACCACGGCGATCGCCATCTTTCCGCGGCGGGCGCGGGCGGCGCTCGCCACTCTGACTCGGGACGACTTCGCCTTCGGCATTGATGACGCGGTTGACCCAAACTTTGATGCCGATGCGACCGTAAACGGTATGAGCTTCGGTGAATCCGTAGTCAAGCGGAGTGCGCAGTGTTTGCAGAGGCACTTTGCCTTCGCGGTACCACTCAGCACGGGCGATATCGGCACCGCCGAGACGGCCGGCGACACGGATCCGGATGCCGAGGGCACCGAATTCCATCGCGGTCTGCACGGCGCGCTTCATGGCCCGGCGGAAGGAAATCCGCCGCTCCAGCTGGACCGCGACGTTTTCGCCGATGAGCTGGGCGTCGAGTTCCGGTGACTTGATTTCAAGAATGTCAATTTTGACCTGCTTGCCGCCGGACATTGCGCTGATGGCGGCGTTCATGACCTCGATCTCCGAGCCCTTGCGGCCGATGACGAGACCGGGGCGCGCGGTAAACAGAGTAACGCGGACACTGTTCCATGCCCGCTCAATGACGATCTTGGCGACAGCAGCGAACTGGAGCTTTGATTTCAGATAGGCGCGGATTTTGATGTCGCTGTGGAGGAAGTCCGGGAACTCCTGCTTGCCCGCAAACCACTTTGAGCGCCAGTCTTTATTAACGGCGAGGCGGAAACCGATTGGATTTACTTTTTGTCCCATAAGGAAAGTTGGAGATAGTTACTGATTACTCGGAGCCCTTTTCGTCGGAGACGACCACAAGAATGTGGCTGGTAGGTTTGCGTATGGGTGCGGCCGAGCCGCGGGCCATGGGTTTGATGCGTTTCTGCACCGGCCCGGTGTTGGCAACGGCGACTTTGACGACGAGGTTCTCGACGCTGAGGTCGAAGTTATGCTCGGCGTTGGCCACGGCGGACTTCAGCGTCTTGCTGAAGAGAAGCGCGGCCTTCTTGGGCGTGAAGTTGAGGATATTCAATGCCGCCGATACCGGCAGACCCTGAATTTCCATGCCAACCTGACGCGCCTTGAGCGGCGAGATGCGGGCGTATTTGGTGAGTGCTTTGACGTCCATGACTTGCGGGAATCTATTATTTAGGAGTGTTCTGAGTCAGTTCGGGCTTCACGGAATCGCCGACGCGAACGGTGGCGGAAGTGGAGCCGGTGAGAAGGATGCCGGCGATGCGGTCGCGGACATCAACCACCATGCCGGTGGCGATGGATTTGTCGGCCCGCATGATGTGCAGCGGAGTGCCCATGCGCAGACCGGAGTCTTTGCCGGCGTTAACGACGGCGAGGCCGATTTCGTCTTTATAGGAAACGATGCGCGCGACATCCAAACTGACAGCCTCGGTGGCGGTGGATGGTTTGGCGCTGGTGGCGGATTTGATCGCTTGCTCGAGAGCCGCTTTCATCGCGGGTTCGCCGGGTTTGGCCATATACGCAGCGGCTGCTTCGGCGAGGCGGTTGGAGCGTTCCATGCCTTCGGCGCGGGCTTTCTCGGAAGCACTGAAATCGGCCACGGCCTTAAGGAGTTGCCTCTGGAGCGAACGTTCGTCGCCCTTCACCGCGGCGATGCCGAGGGCTTCCATTTGTAATTTCAACTGGGCGTGCTGTTCACGCAAAGTGGCCAGTTCGGCATTGGAAGCCGCGAGCGCCTCGCCGACGGCGATGAGGCGTTGCTCCGCGGTTACCGGCGTTTTGGCCTTCGCCGGTTCCTCAAGCGGCAGATCGGGGACTTCCGGCAGCGCCTCCTGAGCCACGAGCATGCCAACGCCGGTCACCGCGAAAGCGGCGAGGCAAAGAAGGCGGGTGCTGGCGACGGGAAAACGCATATCTGAAGGGTGTTTAGAGACTGGGGGTTACTTGCTGACCTTGGCGGTGTGAGCGCCGTGGCCCTTGAAGATCCGTGTCGGAGAGAACTCCCCGAGTTTGTGGCCGACCATGTTTTCGGTCACATAGACGTTGATGAAGTCCTTGCCGTTATGGACGAGGAAGTTGTGCCCGACGAAATCCGGGGTGACCATTGAGGCGCGGGCCCACGTCTTGATCGGACGTTTGGTTCCGGCTTCGTTGAGTTTGTCGATTTTCGTCAGGAGCTTCTGATTGACAAAAGGTCCTTTTTTGAGGGAGCGGCCCATAGGTAAGTCTGGTTAAGTAAGAGATTAGCTGGCCTTCTTGGCGTTGCGGCGCTGAATGATGAAGCGATCCGTCTGGTGATACTTCTTGCGGGTCTTCTGCCCCTTGGCGTGGCCCCACGGGCTGAGCAGGTGCTGACGTCCACCACCGGACTTGGAGCGGCCTTCCCCACCACCGTTCGGGTGGTCCACCGGGTTCATGGTCATGCCGCGAACCGTCGGACGAATTCCCCGCCAGCGGGTCCGTCCCGCCTTGCCGGAGACGACGTTCATGTGCTCGGAATTTCCGACGACGCCAACGGTGGCATAGCACTTCACGTGAATCTTGCGGATTTCACCGCTCGGCATCTTGATAAGGGCGTACTCCCCTTCCCGGTTGTTCAGCATGGCTGACTGGCCGGCACTGCGGGCGACGCGGGCTCCACCACCCGGTTTGAGTTCCACGTTGTGGATGGCCGTGCCGAGAGGGATGGCGGAAAGCGGAAGAGCATTACCGACTTCCGGCGCTGCCTTCTCACCGGCGGTCACGCTGGCACCGACATTGAGGCCGACGGGAGCGATGATATAAGCTTTGGTGCCGTCCGCGTACTCCAGCAGGGCGATGCGGGCACTGCGGTTGGGATCATACTCGACGGAGAGAACCTTCGCCGGCTGGTCACGCTTCACACGCTTGAAGTCCACGATGCGGATCTTCAGCTTGTGACCACCGCCGATGTGACGGCAGGTGATGACACCGGTGTTGTTTCGTCCACCCGTCTTCTTCTTCGTGGACAGGAGGGATTTCTCCGGCTTCACCTTGGAGAGTCCTGAATAGTCAGGCCACTCCTTATAACGGTTCGACGGGGTGATGGGATTAAAGGTCTTGAGAGCCATAACGTGATGTCAGTTCGGCGGTGAAATGGGTTGGGGCAGACTAGGTGAGGTCAATTTTCTCACCGGGGGCGAGGCGGACGACAGCCTTCTTCCACGCCGCGGTGCGGCCGGCGGAGGCTGTGCGCTTGCGGCGGGCTTTACCGTCGTAGTTGCAAGTGCGGACTTGAGACACCTTCTTGCCGAAGATCGTACGGATGGCGTGAGCGATGTCAACCTTGGTGGCCTTGGTGTCCACTTCGAAGACGTATTCGTTATTCAGTTCCGTGGCCAGCGAGGCCTTTTCACTGAGACGAATGGTGCGAATGGTTTGATAGGGGTCTTTCATTAGGCGGTCCTCCGGGCGAGAGTTTCCATGGCATCAGCGGTGATGACGATCTTGCGGTAGAGCAGCAGTTGATGGGTGTTGGCTTCGTCGGCGCTCATCAGCAGGGATTTGCTGTGATTGCGCGCCGCGCGGAAGGTCATTTCGTCAAAAGCAGCGGAGATGATGAGCACCTTCACGGAATCCGGAGCGAGGGAAGCGAGTTGCTTCACGAAACTGGCGGTGCGTCCGTCGGCGACGGAGAAGGAAGGAACAGTGACCACGTCGCCCGACTTAATGCGCTCGGAGAGGGCCTTGGAGAACGCGAGTTTCTTCGTGCTCTTGTTGACCTTCTTGCTGTAGTCGCGAATCTTCGGGCCGTGAGCCGTGCCGCCGCCGACGCGGGTTGGGGAGCGTTTTTCACCGGCACGGGCGTTACCGGTGCCTTTTTGGCGGTAGATCTTTTTGTTGGAACCAGCGACTTCGCCGCGGGTCTTCGTCTTGGCCGTGCCGCTGCGGGCATTAGCGCGCATCGCCGTGATGGCGTCATGCACGGCCTGGGTGCCGCGGCCATTTTCGATCACGCGAAAATTCGCGGCCTTAGCGGCTTCGAGAGTTAGTAATTGGGCTGCCATTTGAGTAGAGCGGGTAAAGAGTGGTTACTTGGCGGCGGGAGCCGGCTTCTTCTTGGCGGGGCGGATGATGACGAGACCGTCTTTCGCTCCGGGGATGCTGCCGCTGATGAGGAGGATGTTGTCATCCGGGCGGCTGGCGACGATTTGCAGATTCTGCACGGTGCGGTTGTCCACGCCCATGTGTCCGGGCATTTTCTGATTCTTCCATACGCGGCCAGGGGTGAGGCGGCATCCGATGGCGCCCGTCCGGCGGTGCATCATGGAACCGTGCGTCTGGCGCTGGCCCTTGAAACGGTAGCGCTTCACGACTCCGGAAAAACCGCGACCCTTGGTGACCCCGATGACGTCCACCCACTGGCCTTTTTCAAAGTGGTCAGCACCGAGTGTCGTGCCGCTCGCCGGCGCTTCCCCTTCGATGCGGAATTCGCGGGTCCGGTACTTTGGCTCGACGCCATACTTGGCGAAGTGTCCGGTCGCCGCCTTGTTGACGCGGCTCGCCTTCTTGTTAGTGACGCCCACCTGCACGGCGCTGTAGCCGTCTTTTTCAGTGGTCTTCACCTGAATGATTTGGTTGTCGCTGACATCAACAACAGTGACGGCGGTCGCTTTGCCGGTTTCGTCATAGACGTGGGTCATGCCCAGTTTTTTTCCAAGGAGTCCGAGGCTCATAATAGTATGCCTGTAAATGGTTTAAGTGACGATCGCTGCCGGTTGGCTTCAGATCTTGATTTGGATGTCCACGCCGGCCGGCAGGTTCAGCTTCTTGAGTTCGTCCACCGTGCGGGCCGTAGGGTCCACGATGTCGAGCAGCCGCTTGTGCGTCCGCATCTCAAACTGGTCGGCGCTCTTCTTGTCCGCGTGCACAGAACGGTTCACCGAGAATTTTTCGATGCGGGTGGGCAGAGGGATCGGACCCGCGACGCGGGCACCGGTGCGCTTCGCGGTTTCCACGATTTCAAAGACACTCTTGTCGAGCGTGCGGAAGTCGAAGGCGCGGAGGCGGATGCGGATACGCTGATTTGTCATGGAGATAGGAAGTGTTGAAAGTTGAGGGAGCGAATTACTGCTGACCGCCGCGGCGGGGACCGCCGCGCTGCTCGACGATGGTTTCGACGATGTTGTTCGGCACCGGCTCGAAGTGGCTCGGCGTCATGCTGTAGCTGGCGCGACCGGAGGAGAGTGTGCGGATGGCGGTGGAATAGCCGAACATTTCGGCGAGGGGCACGTCGGCATTGACGATGGAAGCATTCTGCTTGCTCTCCATCTGGCCGATGCGGCCGCGGCGGCGGTTGATGTCGCCCATGATGTCACCCTGATATTCGTCAGGGGTGGTGCATTCCACCTTCATGATCGGCTCAAGGAGCTGGCACTTGGCCTTCTTGAAGGCATCCTTCATCGCGAAGATGGCGGCCATCTTGAAGGCGTTTTCGTTGGAGTCCACTTCGTGATAGGAACCGTCGAGGAGGTCAACATGCACATCCACCACGGGATAGCCGGCGATGATGCCGTTGAGGAGGGCTTCTTTGATGCCGTCCATACAGGGCTTGATGTATTCCTTGGGAATATTACCGCCGACGACCTTGTTCTCCTGGGAGTGGCCCTTGCCACGCTCGTTAGGAGTGACTTTGAGAACGACGTGGCCGTATTGACCGCGGCCACCGGACTGCTTGACGAGTTTGCCTTCACCGCCCGCTGCGAGCGTGATGGCTTCCCGGTAAGCGATTTGCGGCTTGCCGGCGTCGGTCTCCACTTTGAATTCGCGGAGAATCCGGTCGCGGATGATTTCGAGGTGGAGTTCGCCCATGCCGGCGAGAATCACCTGACCGGTTTCCTCGTCCGTGCGGACGACGAGCGTCGGGTCTTCATCGGACAGGCGCTGGAGAGCGATACCCATCTTTTCCTGGTCGGCCTTGCTGCGCGGCTCGATGGCCATGCTGATGACGGGATCGGGGAACGTCGGCGGCTCGAGGAGAATCTGGTGGTCTTCGTGGCACAGGGTATCGCCGGTGCGCACGTCTTTGATGCCCACGATGGCGGCGATATCACCGGAGTAGCAGGTATCAATGTCGGTGTGCTGGTTCGCCTGAATTTGGATGAGGCGGCCCACGCGCTCCCGGCGGCGGGTGCGGGGATTGTAGACCTGGTCGCCTTTGCCGATCTTTCCGGAATACACACGGAAGAAGACGAGCTTGCCGACGAATTTGTCAGACCAGAGTTTAAACGCGAGGCTGACGTGGTGCGCGTTGTCGTCCGGTGAGGCGGACAGTTTCTTCTCTTCGTCGTCAGGGTCAATGCCCTGCTGCGGAAGGATGTCCAGCGGGTTGGGAAGAAAGTCGATCACCGCATCCAGCAGCGCCTGGACTCCTTTGTTCTTGAAAGCAGAACCACCGGCGACCGGCACTATGAGGTTGGCGATCGTGGCGCGGCGAAGGGCGTTTTTCACGTCCTCCACGCTGATCGGTTTTTCTTCGAGGAACATCATGCCCAACTGCTCATCCACGTCGCAGAGCGCGGCGGTGAGTTCGTCGTAGGCGAGATCCGCAGCCGCCTTCTGATCCGGCGTCAGGTCGGCGACTTCATAAGTCGAGCCCAGCTTGTCGTTGTCAAAATAGATGTGCGCCTTTTTGCCGATAACATCAATGACACCCTTGAGCTGGTCTTCAGCGCCGATGGGGATGAGGATGGGGTGCGCGTTGGCTCCGAGCTTGGCACGGAGGTCACGGACGACGTGATCGAAGTTCGCGCCGACGCGGTCCATCTTGTTGACGAACGCAATCCGGGGAACGTTATACTTCGTCGCCTGACGCCACACGGTTTCCGACTGCGGCTGCACCCCGGCGACACCGCAATAGACGAGAATCACGCCGTCGAGCACGCGGAGGGAACGCTCCACTTCAGCGGTGAAGTCCACGTGTCCGGGGGTATCAATGATGTTCACCCGCATGTCCTGGTTCTCGAACATCTTGAAGACGCCGGGAGTCGGGATCTGCTTCCAGCGCGCCGTGACGGCAGCGGAGGTAATGGTGATGCCGCGCTCCTTCTCCTGTTCCATCCAGTCGGTCGTCGCCGCGCCGTCATGGACTTCACCGATGCGGTGAATCATGCCGGTGTAGAAGAGAATCCGTTCAGTCAGCGTGGTCTTGCCGGCATCAATGTGCGCGGAAATCCCGATGTTGCGGGTGCGCTCCAGCGGATACTGGCGATTGGGGCTGTTCGGATTCGTGGACATTCTTGGGAAAGGAGAGAGGGAGTGGAGGGAAAAGATGAGCCGGTATTACCAGCGGAAGTGAGCGAAGGCGCGGTTGGCCTGAGCCATCTTGTGGACGTCGTCGCGTTTGCGGACGGCGTTGCCCTGAGCGGACGCGGCTTCCTTGAGTTCGTTGGCGAGAGCGACGTGCATCGGAGTGCCCTTGCGGTTGCGGGCGAATCCGAGGATCCAGCGCATGGCCAGCGACTCCGAGCGGTCCGGAGCCACTTCGAGCGGCACCTGATAAGTCGCACCACCGACACGGCGACTCTTCACTTCGAGACGCGGCTTAGCATTCTCAATGGCCCGGGTGATGATTTCGAGCGGGTCCACGGCGTCCGATTTCTCGTTCACTTTATCAATCGCGGCATAGACAATACGTTCCGCGATGGAGCGTTTGCCCTCAATCATGAGGCGGGTGATGAGCTTCGCCACGAGGGTGCTGTCGTAGCGTGAGTCACGCTGTTCCTTCTTTTTATATACGCGCTTTCTGCGAGCCATAAGCCTGTAGTCTTGGAGGTTCTAAATTGAATTACTTCTTCTTGCCGGCCGGCTTGGCCCCGCCCTTCGTGGCGGCGGCTGCCTGACCCGGCTTCGGACGTTTGGCCCCGTACTTGGAACGGCCGCGGCGGCGCTTGTCCACTCCGAGGCAGTCCAGGGACCCGCGAACGATGTGATAACGAACACCAGGCAAGTCCTTAACCCGGCCCCCGCGCACCAGCACGATGGAGTGTTCCTGAAGATTGTGGCCTTCACCGCCGATGTAGGCGATGATTTCAAAGCCGTTGGTGAGACGCACCTTAGCTACTTTCCGGAGAGCCGAGTTCGGCTTCTTCGGCGTCCGCGTCATGACTTGCAGACACACACCGCGGCGTTGCGGGCAATTGGCGAGCGCCGGTGACTTCGACTTCGTCTTCTTGTCGGTACGGCCTTGATTGACGAGTTGATTGATGGTGGGCATGGCGTGGTAAATTTGGATTTCCATTGCACGGGAAATACCGGGGTAGCCACAGCCAGTCGCAGAGCGAATCAGCCATATCCATTAGCAGCTACTTTTCCGGCGCTGCTCCCGATAAATCCTATGCACCCCGCGGAAAGTTGCCGGGCAGGAAGGAGGGGCGACAATGGGAAGTCATTTCCCTTCCGCAACTGGAATCTCGGCTTTTTTGGAATTTTGTTTTTGCGTTCAAAACTGACCGGGAAACGGCGGATGCACCCGGGATTTTCGGGGAGTTAGGAGGAATGCGGGTATGCGCATGGGACCGGCGGGCCACAGACCGTCCGGCAAGATGGGAAGAGAAGTGGGCCTCGGGGGGAGCCTCGCACGCAACGAAAGGCCTGCTAAAGGGAAGTGACACTCGACGGGCGCAAAGCCGCGTTGCTCAGGAGGTTCAGGGTGCCTTCCCGCCGATGTCGTGGTAGCCGTCGAGTGCGGGATTGGAGATCCTGCTGACTTTTCCATTCTGCCACGAGACTTCGACGGAATCGACTGTGGTGACAGCCCCGAGGCCGAAGTGGGCAGTCCGTGCGTGCTGCGCGGTGAACGAGTCACCGGTGACGACAGGTTTGATCCATACGCGGTTTCCGCTGCGGACGGTGACTGTGGCACCATCGGGCTGTGACGCTCCAGGGCCGGATTTCAGTCGGACTCCGATCCAGTGACGGGGAGACTCATACTCGTTTCTCAAGACGTGCAGCCGCTGGCTCATCGTGTCCGTGCGGTATTCGACCACGGCGAGATCCATGCGTCCGTCGGCATCCAGATCATCGCTGACGACAGCCCGGCCATCAAATTCCTGCGCCACTCCGAGCAGGAAAGCCAGGTTTTCGAAGCCAGTTCCGGGCTGGTTGAGTAACAGCACCTTGTGTTCGAATCCATTCCACGAGAATTCCCGTCCGAGTTTTGTTCCCAGTTCCCTTTTGTAGAACTCGCTGAGGACGGGACTGGGGCGGGAGGTGCCGGTGTAGAGGTCGTGGCACCAGAATTTCGTGCAGTAGTCCTTCGCACTGGCCCCACTGAGGTGGCCGTTGGAAATATAGAGATCCGCGTCGCCATCGAGGTCGAAATCCGCCGTGGTGCAGCCCCATGACCAACCGGTGCGCGCCGCCGAAGCGGCGAACGGCGGTTGTTCGAAACGATTGCCGCGGGACACATAGAGCCTGTTTCCATAACTCATCGGCGCGCGCATTTTTGTATACTCATCGAAGCCTGCACGGGCGAGTCCGAGCGCATCAAGGCGGCGCGCGGTGGTGGAACTCATGCCCACCATGTAGAGATCAAGCTTTCCGTCGCCATCGTAGTCACCGAAAGTGTGGGACATTCCGAACCCGTGGCGTTCATCCACCCGGCTGTCCGTGACATCCTCAAAAGTCCCGTCGCCGCGATTCCTGTAGAGGTCCAGCCCCGAAAAGTCCGCCACCACGACGAGATCGGGATGCCGGTCGCCATCGAGGTCGAGCAGAGTGGCGCTGAAGGTCCTCCGGTTGCGCTTGGGAGCGAGTCCCGACTTTTCGGTCCCATCGGTGAAATTTCCTTTGCCGTCATTGAGCAGCAGATAATTCGGATAGCCGTCATTGGCGTCGTAATAGGGTGTCGGCATGGCTCCCTCGGCATAGGGCGCTTTCCATTGCCCGGCGAAGAGATCGAGATCACCGTCGCCATCCACGTCTCCGGACGTCAGGACATGAAGATGGGAAAGCTTTCCGCCAAAGCAGGTCTTCGGAGCGTTCGGAAAAGTGCCGCTGGCCGTTCCCTCGAAAAGCAGGACCGACTGATCCGGCGTAGATCCTCCGACGTAATCCGCAATTCCGTCGCCATTGAAGTCAGCGAGAATCCCGGCCTCCATCGGTTCGCGGATGCCTTGTCCGAGGAAATCGCGCTTCTCAAACTGAAACTTGCCCTTGTTGGCATACACGAGATTGCAGCCCGCAAGGATGATCTCAGAAAGGCCGTCTCCATCCAGATCGTGGATGAGGATGGGACTGGCGCGCGGAAAGCGCCGGGGCGCTTCGACTTTCGGATCGAGCACCATTTTCTCAACAAACATCGGTGATCCTTTGCGGGCGATCAGGCGCAGACCGGAGGGTTCGATTTCCTCCGCCACCGGTTCGGAATCCGGGCTGAGAGGCTTCTGCCAACGCACCTTGAGCTGGCCGCGGACGATGATGCGCTGGGTGCTTGCGCCCAGGAGCGCGTGGATTTCGAAAGAAACCGTCGAGCGGGCCGGCTCCGTGGAATTGGCAGGATCGAACCGGGAGTGGTGCCACTCGGATTGGGCAATCTGGAGGCCTTTTGCCGTGAAGGATTCGAGGAGCGACTCGTATTCCACATGGGAAAGCGTTGTTAAAGGAGGTCCAAACTCGACAGGGATGATCCCTTCCACGCCCCAGTCAGCCACCGGCGCAGGCATGGGTGTGCCGAGGAGAAGGCGGGTGAACGGAAACCGCTTCAGTGCTTCCATCGGCTTTCCGGCACGCATGGCATCCCAGAGCCTCACGAATGCCTGTTCGTGACGCTGCGCGGCTACCTCATTGGCGTAGAGAGTGGCGTCCAGATGGCTGCGTTCCCCGCTCAACTTCTCCACTGTCAGAGGCCCGGCCTCCGTGGCCCCGGGGGATGCTGGCTCCGCCTTGTTCTGAGCCCGGAGTTGGCAGGAGCAGGCGATAGCCGGAATCAAAATCCTCCCGAGAAGAAAGGCCAACCGGCAAGTCCTGCGCCGGGAATGGGGAGAGGGTGCTTTGCCCTCCGCGATGAATTTCAGCAGATTGGTTAGATGGGATCGTATCAGTGTGCTCATGGCGGATGATTGCGGCTGCCAGGCCGCAGGTGGAATTCAGGGATTTTCGATGCTGACGGGATATCGCAACAGTGTCAAGCCCCTGCCACATTTTTGCTTTGTTGGTTGCCTGCTTATGCCTTTCAGGTATAACGGACGGCTATGGAACTGCGCCACCTCCGTTACTTTATCGCCGTCGCCGAAGAGCAAAACGTGACGCGCGCCGCCGCCCGGCTGCATCTTTCCCAGCCGCCGCTCAGCCGCCAAATCCGCGATCTTGAGCAGGAACTCGGCGTGGACCTGCTCCAGAGGATCGGGAAAAGCGTGCGCCTCACCGGGGCCGGGCGGTTTTTCCTGACAAAGGCCCGCGAGATCGTCTGTGATGCCGAGACCGCGGCGCAGCAGCTCCGCGAGCAGTTCGGTGCGGCAGCGCGCACCGTGCGTCTCGGATTCATCGCCCCGGTGCTGGACGATCTTGTGGTTCCGTCGGTGCGCGAATTCCGGCAGCGGCACCCGAAAACGAAAGTCAGCCTCTTTGAACTCCCGCCTCGCGCGCAGCTCGACCGTTTAAAAGAACACGAACTCGACGCCGCCATCCTTGGCAATCTCAGCAGCGATGACCGTACGCTTTTTCAGATGCAAAGCCTGTGGCGCGGGCGCATGACCCTCGTCCTGCCCGAGTCCCACCGCTTCGCCGCCCGCAAGTCACTGAAGCTGGCGCTGCTCGCGGACGAAGACTGGGTGTCCCTCTCCGATATCTTCTTTCCGGGCCGGCGCGCGTTTCTCCAGGAGATCTGCCGCAAGGCGGGATTCGAGCCGAATGTCCGCGCAGAGCCGGATTCCCTGCCACTCATGCTCGCCGCCGTCGCCGGCGGAGAAGGCGTTGCCATCATGCCCGTCCACGCCGGAAAGTTGCCTCACTCCGGCTGCGAGCTCGTCCCCATCGCCGGTGCCGTGCCCGTCACAGAACTGCTCCTCGTGACCCCGCGACAGCCCCAGGGCAAAGAAGTCGAATCGTTCCTCAGTTTGGTGAAGTCGCGCGCCGCGGCGATGCAGCGGGAGATGGCCTGACGAGCCAGCCGGATTTGAGGAGGCGAGGCTGTAAAGAATCAAAATCCTCCGGGATGACCATCACCTGAAAATTGAAGCCCGGCGTAAAGGCGACATCTGAGGCCCGTTTGTCAGAGAGGGGCTTTTTTCCGCCATCCCGGAAGTTTCTCTGGTCATGGCGGAGCGAGTTCGCTATAATCACATTGTAATTACCGAATCCTCCAAATCTTAATCCCCAAAAGCCATGGAATTTCTCATCTACAAGGACAACGAGCAACACGGGCCCTACGAACAGCAGCACTTGCTTCAGATGCTTCAGGACGGGGACATTTCGCGAAAGGATCTGATTTTCCGCGAAGGTCAGATGGATTGGATGCCGCTGGAGCAGGTCTTTGACGTGGAGGAAGTACTCACCCATTCCATGAACGAAGGGCAGGATCCGGCAGTGGTGGTTGACATTTACCAGCAGATGAACGGCCTCATCAGCAGCCACGAGCAGATTTTTTACATCGCGCATCAAAAGCCGAGGATGCTCAAGCATAAACCGGACTGCGTGGTCGTGACGAACGAGCGGCTCATCATCAACCGGCAGGGCCTCAGCGGCAGCCGGATGGAGGATTACCAGTGGAAGGACGTCCTGAGCGTGCAAATGAGCGAGGGCCTCATGGGGACGACGTTCAAGATGCTGGACCGCAATGACCACGTCGTTCAGGTGGATGATTTGCCCAAGCCGCAGCTCGAGAGGCTTTGCCAACTGGCTCAGGAGATGCGCGCGGCGTAGAAGTCGGAGCGGTCATCGGGCGGGCTTGTGAGTCCCGCCGGGAAATGAGACCCGGGTCTATCGCGCGCCCCTGCCCGTCAGCGGCGGCCGGTGCCACTTCATGCGGGTCCGCATTCCCTGCGACCCCATCCCGCAACGGATTTAAGATTGTAGATTTAGGATTGCTCTGTGCCGGAGTACGATCCCCTGTGCCCGCTGCCCGGCAAATCCTGAATCACCATCCTTAAATCTTAAATCCATGCACATCCCCCGCTGGTTCATCTGGCTGCTCCTCTACGCCGCCGCCACCTTCGCGTGGATTGTGTTCTTTGAGTACGGGCCGGGGGAGGAGCCGTTTCGTGTGGGAGCGAAGAAAGAATGGGACCGGGTGTGGAATGCGGCGAATGACTGGCTCGGCAAACCGCGCGTACCATGAGTTTCCGGCTGGAAATGCTTCAGGTGGCCCGCCTCGCCCCGCAACTGCTCGGCGATGCGGCAGACCTTGTGCGCGGCTTCGTTCGCAGCCAGGCCCACGAATGCGGCGCATGGACGGACCGCGACGGAAAGCCTGACCTCTATTACACGGTCTTCGGAATGGAGGCGCTGCTCGCGCTCCATACGGAGCCCGGCTGGTCCCGGCTCGCCGTATGGCTCACCACTTTCGGTGCCGGTGACCGTCTCGACTTCATCCACCTCTGCTGTCTCGCCCGATGCTGGTCCGCCATGCCGGAAAACAGCGCGCGACTTCCTGACGAAACCCGCGCCGTAATGCTCGACCGCATCACCGCGTTCCAAACTCCCGATGGCGGATTCAGTCAGCGCCGCGGCGCGGCGCGCTGCACCGCTTACGGCTGTCTGCTCGGCTGGGCCGCGCACTACGATCTCCGCGCGCCGCTCCCGTCCGCAGAAATACTAACGGATTGCCTGCAGACCCTTGCCGTCCCGTCCGGCGGCTTTGCCAACGAGCCGGGGCTGCCTCACGGCACCATTCCCGCGACCGCCGCCGCCGTTGCGCTGCACCGTCACCTGCGCCGCACACCGCCCCCCGGCACCGGAGCGTGGCTGCTCGCGCAGCAGCATCCCGGCGGCGGCTTTCTCGCCGCACCGGGCACCCCCATTCCCGATCTCCTCTCCACCGCCGTCGCTCTCCACGCGCTCGACGGCATGCAGGTCAGTTTCGCCGCCTGTAAAGAATCGCTCCTCGATTTCACCGACAGCCTCTGGAGCGCCGAAGGCGGCTTTCACGGCAACTGGACCGATGACTCCCTCGACGTGGAATACACCTACTACGGCCTCCTCGCGCTCGGGCACCTCGCGCTGTAAGCTTCGTCCTTCGTCCCCGGGCCGGCTCAGGTGAGGAGCCGCCAGACGAAATCCACCGCCAGCGTGAGCAGCAGCCCCGCGATGCCAACGATGGTTTCGGTCACGGTCCAGGTTCGGAGCGTCTGGCTGACGGTGAGGCCGAGGCAGTCTTTGACGATCCAGAATCCCCCGTCGTTGAGGTGGGAAAGGAACAGCGAGCCGCAGCCGATGCAGATGACAAGCAGTTCGCGGTTCACGTCGGGCATCGTGCCGAGCAGCGGAGCGAGCACGCCGGCGGCGGCAGTGATTGCGACGGTGGCGGAGCCGGTGGCCACGCGGATAAAGGCAGCGACCATCCATCCAAACAGCAGCGGCGGCAAATGCCATGCCTGGGCGAGATGGCCGAGCGAATCCGCCACTCCGGCATCACGCAGGACGCGGGCAAATCCACCGCCGGCACCGACGACGAGCAGGGTCATGCCGATGGTGCCGATACTTTCCTCGGTGAACTTAAGGAGCCGGCTTTTATCGTGACCGCAGCGCAGCCCGAGGGACCACAACGCGAAGAGCACGGCGATAGTGAGCGCCATCACTGGATGGCCGATGAAAGTCGCCGCTCCCCTGACGCCATTGTCCTTTGGCAGCGTGAGTTCCGCCAGCGTAGCGAGGAGCATGAGCCCGACCGGCAGGAGCATGGAAAAAAGCGTCATGCCGAATCCTGGCGCGCTCAGTGCCGCGGACACTTCACGCACCGCGGGCCGCGGCGGATTCGCCTCCACGCGTTTCACCGCGCGGCGGGCGAAAACCGGTCCCGCCACCGCCGCAACCGGCAGGCCAATGAGGAATCCCCACAGCAGCACCAGTCCCGTGTTGGCATGAAGCGCCTCCACCGCCACCACCGGTCCGGGGTGCGGCGGCATCAGGCCGTGCATCACACTGAGGCAGGAAATCAACGGAATCGCCAGCATGAGAAACGGCCGGCCGGATTCCTTTGTCAGGGTCAGGAGCACCGGCAGCAAGAGCAGCAGGCCCACCGCGAACCATGTCGTGAGGCCGATCACCACCGCCAGCGCCATGATGCACCAGCCCGCGCGCGCCGGACCGAAGAAGGCATTGAACCGTTTTGCCAGCACCTCCGCGCCGCCGGACTCAGCCAGCAGTTTCCCCAGCATCACTCCCAGTCCGATCACTCCCGCCACACCTCCGAGCGTGAGTCCGAATCCATCCTGAAACGATTTCAGCACCGCCCCTCCCGCCTGTCCCGCACCCAGACCCGCCACCAGCGCCGCCAGCAGCAGCGCAATGAACGGATTTACTTTCAGCTTCGTGATTAGCAGCACCAGGACGCCCACGGCCGCGACGGCGAGAGCGATGAGTTTGAGGTCGTGGGAATCCATGGGTCAGTCCGCATGGAGTTCAAAAATCGCTTCGATCTCCACGGCGATATTTCCCGGCAGCGGCCCCATGCCGACTGCACTGCGCGCTCCGATGCCGTTTTCCGGGCCCCAGATTTCCGCGAACAGTT
This sequence comes from Verrucomicrobiota bacterium, assembly GCA_031414455.1. Lineage (GTDB taxonomy): Bacteria > Verrucomicrobiota > Verrucomicrobiia > Verrucomicrobiales > V1-33 > V1-33. Next base: position 779 of record JANNVM010001020.1, on the reverse strand, counting down.
CACTGCACCCGTTGATCACTTTCGGGTGATCATAAAAATCCGCCGCCGAGTTCACCATGCCGAGCACCTTCACGAGCCGCTTCACTTTATCGAGGCTCCCCAGTTGCTCCCGCAGGGTCGCGAGAATGGCCAGTCCCACCTGACGCGCCGCGGCCTTGCCTTCCTCCAGCGTCACATCGCGCCCCACCACTCCGGTGATCAGCGATTTGTCAGGCTTAAGCGGACCGTGACCGGAAACATAAGCCATGGCGCCCACCACTGCGAGCGGGCGGTACACGGCCACCGGTTTCGGTGCGGGCGGGAGAATAACAGAAAGTTGAGCAAGGGATTCTTCGGGAGTCATGACCCGCGACGTGAGCGCGCCCCCGCCCGCCGTCAACTACTCCCCGCCCCGCGTAACGGTCAGCACGCCGTGCCCCCGCTTGTGTGCCTGCGGTGCGCCGCGCAGAAGTCAACCCATGCCCCGTCCGCAGAATGCCTCCGCCTTTCCCGTATCGCGCCGATTCGCGATGCGATTCGCGCGGGCAGTCGCTGCCGGTGCAGTGCTACTGAACAGTTGCGGTGATTCGCCGCCGGCTCCCCGGACAACGGGAACGCCACTGCGTCAGCACGCCTACGTCTGGCAGCGAGACTGGAACGGGGCCGTGCGGGGGGCCGTCGCGGAGCACGGTCAGGAATTTTCCGGGCTGGCAGTTTTGGGAGCGCAGGTGAGTTGGGAGAGGGACAGAGTGAAATATGTCAGGCCTCCGGTGAACTGGACGGTGCTGGCACAAACGAAC